>NZ_JAZHPF010000004.1 GCF_036543075.1 Deinococcus sp. YIM 134068 | reverse complement strand
AGGTGGGCGGGGGGAAGGTGGGCGGGACGGGGACGGGGACCCGCCTACAATTCCCGCATGGCGGGTTTCGGGCTGGTGCTCGGTGGGGGCGGCGCGCGGGGCCTCGCGCATATCGGGGTGTGGCGCGTGCTGGAGGAGGCGGAGCTGCGCCCCTCGGTGCTGGCGGGCACGAGCATCGGCGGGCTGGTCGCGGCCTTCATCGCGGCGGGCGCGTCGGCGGACGACCTGACGCGGGTGGCGGAGGCAGTGTCCTGGCGGCGGCTCCTCGACTGGCGGCTGGGGGGCGGCCTCTTGCGGACGAGCGCCTTCGAGGCGTGGCTGGCGGCCAACCTCCCCCCGACCTTCGAGGAACTGGCGATCCCGCTGGCGGTCACGGCGACGGACGTGCTCACCGGGCGGCAGGTGTACCTGTCGAGCGGCGACCTCTTCCCGGCGCTGCGGGCGACCACCGCCTATCCCGGTGCCATCGACCCGGTGCCCTTCGGGGACATGCTGCTCGCGGACGGCGGGGTGCTCAATCAGGTGCCCGTGGACGCCGCGCTCTTCCTCGGCGTTCACCGGGTCGTGGCGGTGGACGTGACCTCCCCCGGCCTCCTCGAACTCCCCGAGCGCAGGCGGCGGCTGTGGCGGCGGGAGCGGGAGGCGCACCTCGGCCCCGTGCAGGCCCTCCGGCGGGCCGCCGACATCATGCAGGCCCAGCTCACCGACGCGCGGCTGAGCCTCTACCGCCCCGACGTGCTCCTGCGCCCGGCGGTGGAGGGGGTGGACCTCCCCAGCTTCCACCGGGGCGCGCAGGCCATCCAGGCCGGGGAGGAGGCCGCCCGCGCGGAGCTGGAGCGGCTGCGGGCGCTGGCTTGAGGAGCTATCAGCCGTCAGCGGTCAGCCGTCAGCGAGGTGGGATTTGGGCGGGCGGCTGGATACGTACCCCGTTTAGGGCCTGAGTTTATCGTGCCAGACGACAAAACTTAGAACACAGCCCTCAACGTCAAAGTTCAGCTTCACAGCATCATGAACAGAGAATTCGAACATTCGGTGTAACTATGCCCGGAAGTTCTCCAAACCGATACGCCGATGGATTCGGCGTTCCAAGCCCTAAACGGCTTACATGAGTACATAATGAGTACATAGGGCTTGTACTTTTGCTCCTCTCCCTTGAGGGGGGAGGCTGGGAGGGGGTGAGCGGGCCGGGCGTTCTTGGAAAAGAGTCCGTCAATCGCGGCGGTCATCTACCACGAGCAGGAAGGCAAAGCCCGAGCGTCCACCCCCAGCCTGTCAGCCCCTCTCCCCCCAACCTCAGCGCCTCACCCCGCCGTCCGCTATCCTGCGCCGGGACAACCCAAGGGAGTGGCATGACCAGACTGAAAGGGGCCGCATCCGGCCCACTTGGCAAACTGTGGAAGGAAGTTCTCGAACCCATCGTGTTCGCGGTGGTCATCACGCAATTCGTGGCGACCCTCGTGGGCGTGGACGGCGTGAGCATGATGCCGAACCTGCGCGACCGCGAGCGCGTGTTCGTGCCCAAGTACGAGACGTGGCTGCACAAGGCGGGGGTGGGCGACTTTCAGCGCGGCGACATCCTGATCTTCAAGCCGCCGCGCGAGGTGGCCGCGCAGGTGCCCAACCTCAACAAGAGCGCATTCGGGCTGTGGACCTACCGCCCCTTCCTCATCAAGAGGTTGATCGGCCTGCCCGGCGACCGCGTGCGTGTATCGGGCGGCGAGGTATTCATCAACGGCGTGGAGCTGGACCAGAGCTGGACGACCGACTACTGGCGTCAGCAGGGCTGCTGGGACACCCAGAGCGACCTCGCCAATGGCGCGACCTCCAGCGGCGCGGGCGTGCTGCCCGACCAGGAGGAGATCACCGTGCCGGGCGGGCAGTACTTCGTGATGGGCGACAACCGCACGGCGGGCGGCAGCGAGGATTCACGCCTCTTCGGGCCGGTGCCCCTGCGCGACATCGCCGGGCGCGCGGCGGCGGTCGTGTGGCCGATCATGCGGAAGACGAACGCCAACTACGACTGCTCGGCGGGCCGGGTCGCCAGCCTGGAGGGCGAGAGCGTGCTGAACTGGCGCGCACTGGGACGGCCCGAGGGCTTCGGCGTTCTCAAGACGCAGTTGACGAAAAACAACGATTGAGGGCGGGGAGGAACGGGGGAGCATCGGCTGAAGGGTCGGCGCTCTCTTGTTTGTAAGGGGAGCTTGCGCGGTGAGTCGTCACGTCGCCCCCTCACCCCGGCCCTCTTCCACGAGGGGAGAGGGAGAAAAACGTAGGCCCCAACAAGAGGCAACGGGCCGCCGCGCTGGTCTGCCCGTCGCCCCTCCCGCTCACTCCTCCTCGTCCGACCAGTTCTCCCCGTCGTCCTCGTCGTCCTCATCGTCGCCGAGGACGCGGATGTGGGTGCTCTCCTCGGTGATGCGGTACGGCCCCTCGCGGGCGATGAAGTCGGCGGCCATCCGCAGGGTCTCCTCCACCCAGCCGTAATCGTTGCTGAGGGTGGCGACGCCGATGACCTCCCAGTCGTGGGCGTTCAGGCCATCGAGGCGGGCGACGGTGAGGGGGAAGCGGGCCTTGAGGCGCTCGACGACCGGGCGGACGAGGGCGCGTTTTTCCTTGAGGTTGGAGACCCACGGCATCTCCACCCGGACGGTGAGGACGCCGACATAGCCGAGGGCCACGGCGCGGGCGGCTAGAGCATCCCCGCCAGGAAGCCCTGTGTGCGGACGGCGCGCACGAGGTCCATGACGGTGTGCTGGCTGGGGTCGTAGTGAACCTCGATCTGGCCGTCGTCGGGGGTCGCGCGGCTGACGCCGGGCAGAGCGAGCAGGTGGGCGGCGACACGCTCCCCGGCCTCGCGGTTCATGCCGCGAACGCCGAGCAGGATGCGGGTGGGCTTCGTCATACCCGTCATTATGCGCCTCCCTCCCGGCCCGCGCTCAGCCGCTCTCCGGGGGCCGTCTCCGCCCGTGTGCCCAGGTGCCGCACCGCGTAGCGCCCGCTGACGTGCGCGCCCTCCTCGGTGGCGGCGGCCTCCAGCGCGGGCGTGACGGGAAAGTGGACCTCGTACACGGCGGTGTCGTAGGCGCTCTTGACCGTGGCGTGCAGCAACCCCGCCGCCGTCCCCGCCGGGGCCTCCGGCGCGAGCAGCACCGAGCGCACGAGCACGATGGGGCGGTCCCCCTGCCACACATGCTGGGCGAAGATGGCCCCCGCCAGCGCCCCCGAGTCGCCCTGCGCCACGAAGGAATGCTCGCTGCGCTCGTAGAACTTCAGGGCGGGGAGGCTGGTGCTCAGGCGGCCCTCGCGCTCGCGGTCGGGGAGGGCGTCAGAACGCGGGTCGAGCTGGCGCTGTGCGGCGAGGTCGAGGGCTTGCAGCGCCTCGTAGTCGGGTTCGGCGAAGGTGCGATAACGCATGGGGGGCAGGGTAGAGCATCCGGTTCGGGATGAGGACGAGCGTTGCTCGTCACCCCCCTCCCCGACCCTCCCCCACAAGGAGGGAGAACAAAGCGAAAGCTCCTGCTCTTTTATCCCCTCCCCCTTGAGGGGGGAGGCCGGGTGGGGGTGAACGGGCCGAGCAACCAAGCTAACTTCCCCGTCAACTCCCCCTTACTCCCCCTGAGCCTGAGCCGCCCGAATCTCCTCCAGCTCCGGCATCGCGTCCTGCGCTCCCATCCGCGCGCAGGCGAGCGCGGCAGCCACGTTGGCCGCTCGCAGCGCGTCTGGCAGGGGGCTACCATCGGCGAGCCACGCGACGAGCACGCCGCAGAAGGTATCGCCCGCTCCCGTCGTGTCCATGGGCGTGACCGTGTGGGCGGGGAGGCGGAAGATGGTCTCCGGCGTGACGGTCACGCTCCCCTGATCGCCGAGCGTGACCGTCACCGCCTGCGGTCCACCCGCGAGAAGGGAGCGCGCATCGGCCTCCACTTCCACCCCGCCTGTCAGCGCCGCGAGTTCGTGCTCGTTGACGACCAGGTGGTGCGTGTGGCCGAGGAGGTCGGGGTCCGGGTCGCGGGCGGGCGCGGCGTTGAGGACGACCGTGAGACCGGCGGCGTGGGCGCGGCGGGCGGCCTCGCGGGTGACTTCTGGGGGCAGTTCCCCTTGCAGCAGGAGGTGGGTGAAGCCTTCCCAGTCCTGCGGCAGATGTGCGGGCGTGACGTGCGCGTTCGCCCCGCTCGCCACGGTGATCGCGTTCTCGCCATTCGGGGCCACGGTGATCAGGGCGAGGCCGGTGGGGGCGTCGAGGTCGTGGAGGTAAGAGAGGGTCACGCCTGCCCGCGTCAAACCGCGCAACGCCGCCTCACGGAAGGCGTCCCGCCCGACCGCGCCGCACAGGACCACGCGCGCCCCGGCGAGGGCGGCGGCCACCGCCTGATTCGCGCCCTTGCCACCGGGCGACACACGCGCCTCCTCCCCCAGCACCGTCTCTCCGGGGGCCGGAATCCGCTCCGCCCGCACCGTCACGTCCGCATTCACACTGCCGACGACGAGAACGCTCACTCCACGCCCTCGGTCTCCGCTGGGTACCGCTCGCGCCACAGCGCCCAGCCTTCCTCTGGAAAGGCGCGTTTGGCCTCCGGGGCGAAGAGGCGAGCGCCCTCACGCTCCAGATCAGGGTCGGGGGTGGGGACGACCTCGGTTTCCTGCATGGCGGGGTGACTGCTCCAGGCGATGAGGCGGCCCGACCCGCCCCAGGGGTCGTCGGTCGCCCACACGACCCGGCCCACACCGAGCAGAGCGCTCGCGCCGCCGCACATCAGGCACGGTTCGAGGCTGGTGTAGAGGGTCAGCGTCCCCGCGTCCCGCACCTTGCCGACTGCGAAGAACACGTCCATCTCCGCGTGGGCGACGCTGGCGGCCCCGACGTGTTCGGGCGTCTGCGCCTCGCCCACCCGGTTGCGGCCCCGCGCGACGATCTCGCCCGCCGCGTTCACGAGCACGGCCCCGACCGGGGCGCTCCCCGCCTCCACGGACTCGCGCGCCAGCCGCAGGGCCTCTTCCAGATAGGGACGGTGATGGGCCGGGTCGGGTGGGGTCATGGGGCAGTCTGGCACGCGTTCAGGCTCGCGGCGACTTCCCCCAACCTCCCGGCGGTGATGAGGTCCTCCTTCGGGACACGCTGGGCGCAGGTGTGGCGCGCGGCAATCTGGCCCCGCCATACAGCTTCTTCTAGGGACAGCCCGCCGAAGACGTGCCCGCTCAGGAAGCCGACCGCCAGCGCGTCCCCCGCGCCATTCGTGTCCAGCACGGGCCAGGGCAGCGGGGGCGGCGGGAAGACCCGAAGCTCGCCGTTCACGCCCAGCGCGCAGCCGCGCTGCCCCATTCCCGCTACCATGACGAGCCGGGGGTTGAGCGTCCAGTACGCCCGCATCAGGAGTTCCGGGTCCGGCTGGTGCGCCGCCGAGAAGAACAGGTAGTCCGCCGCCTCCACGAAGTCGCGCCGGTAGGGGTCGAGGGGGTCGCTTACGTCCTGCACGTCGCAGGCGATCGCCACGCCCTCCTCGCGCGCCACGGGCAGCACCAGCCGCGCCCAGTTCGGGAGGTTGAAGTGGGCCAGCCGCGCCCCGGCGAGCACCCGGCGGCAGGCGGCGGGGTCGGGCGTCAGCGTCATGTGCCCCCGCCCGTCGTAGAAGTTGCGGCGGCGTCCGTCCGGGAAGACGAAGTTCACGCTGCGCGCGGTGCCCTGCGGGTCGGGAAAGGTCGCGCCCACGTCCACTCCCTCGCGCTCCAGCACGGCGCGAACCTGCGCCCCCGCCGCGTCCTCCCCCACTGCCCCCAGGAAGGCGGTCCGGTGCCCCAGCCGCGCGTAGCCCCGGCTCGCGTACCCGCCCGCCTGCCCCACTCCGTCACGGTTCCGGGTGAAGTGGCCCTCCCGCGTCAGGTCGAGTTCTTCCCCCTCCACGTACACGCAGGTGTCCAGACCAGCGTTGCCGACAACGACGACCTCGAAGGGATGAGCGGTCATACCCGGACTGTACCCCTCGCGCGGCAAGCCCCAGTTCGACGGTTCAACGGTCAGACGGTCAGACGGTGGGACAGTCCCATCCCCCGACTTCGTGTACCCACCACACCCCATCCAACCCGTCTGGGGGCATAGCCGCACAGCCCTTCACGTGCTTATACTGAGTCCAACTTCTAAGCAACCCGCGCGCCCTGGCCCCCGGCTGAGGCGTGAAACCCCGAGGAGGGTGACGATGGGCATGAACCGACCCTGGCTGGACCACTACGAACCCGGCGTGCCACGTGACTTCACCCCGAGCAACGACGTGCTGCCCGACCTGCTGCGCCGCAGCGCCGAGCGGTTCCCCGACCGGGTGGCGCTGACCTTCCTGGGGGCCACGACGACCTACCGGCGGCTGTGGCAGGACGCTCGGCGCTTCGCGGCGGCCCTCCAGAACCTCGGGGTGCGGCCCGGCGAGCGCGTCAGCATCATGCTGCCCAACTGCCCGCAGTTCGTGGTGGGCTTCTACGGGGCGCTCCTGGCGGGCGCGACGGTGGTGAACACCAGCCCGCTGTACGTCGCCTCCGAGCTGGAGCACCAGCTCAACGACAGCGGCAGCGAGACCCTGATCCTGCTCGACGCCTTCTACCCGCGCTACCAGCAGATCGCCTCGCGGGTGCCGGTCAAGCGCGTGATCGTGACGGGCATCCAGGACGCGCTGCCCTTTCCCAAGAACGTGCTCTACCCGCTCAAGGCGCGGCGGGAGGGGACGTGGGTGGACGTGCGGGCGGGCGGAACCGTGTTCGGCTTCGGCGCGCTCGTGCGGGCCAAGGGGCCGACCCTCCAGCCCGTGACCCTGCGGCCCGACGACGTGGCTTTGCTTCAATACACGGGCGGCACGACCGGCGTCCCGAAGGGGGCGATGCTCACCCACCGCAACCTCGTGGCGAACGCCGAGCAGGCGCGGGCGTGGATGACCGACCTGCGCGAGGGGCAGGAGGTCACGCTGGCGGCCATTCCCTTCTTCCACGTGTACGGGATGACGGTGGCGATGAACCTCAGCGTCCTGATCGGGGCGACGGTCGCGCTCGTGCCCAACCCGCGCGACGTGAAGATGGTCCTCTCGCAGATCACGGCGAGCAAGGCCACCCTCTTCCCCGGCGTGCCCACCCTCTACAACGCGATCAACAACCACCCCGAGACGCCGAAGCACGACCTGACCACCATCCGCGCGTGCATCAGCGGCTCCGCGCCCCTGCTGCTGGAGACGGCGCGCCAGTTCCGGGCACTGACGGGCGGCGCGAACCTCGTGGAGGGCTACGGCCTGACGGAGGCGGCCCCCATCACCCACACCAACCCGATCTTCGGCGACCAGCGCGAGGGCAGCATCGGCCTGCCCATGCCCGGCGTGGACGCCCTCGTGGTGGGCGAGGACGGCCAGCCCGTGCCCGCCGGGGAGGTCGGCGAGCTGTGGGTGGCCGGGCCGATGGTGATGAAGGGCTACTGGAATCGCCCCGACGAGACGGCGAAGACGCTGCGCGAAGCTCACGGCCAGACGTGGCTGATGACGGGCGACATGGCCCGCGTGGACGGGGACGGCTACTTCCGCATCGTGGACCGCAAGAAGGACCTCATCATCGCCGGGGGCTACAACGTCTACCCACGCGAGGTGGACGAGGTGCTGACCACCCATCCCGCCGTGCTGGAGGCCGCCGCCGTGGGCCTGCCCGACGCTTACCGGGGCGAGAGCGTCCACGCCGTCGTGGCCCTGCGGCCCGGCGAGCGGGCGACCGAGGCCGAGATCATCGCCCACTGCCGCCTCCACCTCAGCCCCTACAAGGTGCCCCGCAGCGTGGAGTTCCGCGCCGAGCTGCCCAAGACGGCGGTGGGCAAGGTGCTGCGCCGCCAGCTCGCCCAGGAGGCCCGCGAGGCGCGGGCGACCCCGGCGGCGAGCTAGGTCCGCGCGTCCGGCAACCTCCTCGCTGGGAACGGCGGGGGGGGTTTTCCCTTGCCCCTCCCTGCCTGAGCAACAGATGTGCAGACGGTCGCGGTGTGTGAGATATTCTACCCAAGCGGCATAGTAGAGGCAGGTTCAAAACAGACAGACTCGGCGTGTCGGAGCGCCGGGCAGGTCTTCGTAGCCGCTGACCACCGGGAGGGGAAGAGGATGAGAGAACAACAGCAACGCGGTGAACGGGTGGGCAGACGGAGGGTCGGACTCCTGCTGGCGCTGAGTCTGGGCGTAGTTGGATGCAGCGAGACGGCGACGGTGCCCTCGATGTCCGAAACGGGTTTTCAACTGGAGGCGGAGGAGGCGAGCATCGAGCCGGGCGTCACCTCGCAAGATGTGTCCGACCCCATCGGCGGGGGGCGCGTCATCCCCGACCCCGCCGCCAGCGGGGGCCGCGCCGTCGCCCTGTGGGGCACCAACGACGCCGTGCGCTTCACCGTCCCCTCCTCCCTCCCCGCCGGACGCTACACCGTCAAGGCCCGTGGGCGCGGGGAGGCGTATCAGGGCTGGCCCACGGTGGCGCTGCTGGACGCCCAGTGGCGGCGGCTGGCGACGACGACGCTGGACACGGCGACGTATGACCAGCGTTCGTTCGGGGCGTTCGACCTCCAGCCAGGGCAGGAGCTGGTGTTCCGCTTCCTGAACGATCTGTACGAGGGACCGGGCAAGGACCGCAACGCGGTAGTGGATTACCTCGTCATCGAGCCGGTGCAGACCTCCACGCCCACGGAATATGCCATTCAATTCGGTGGCGGCGACAACGACCTCGCGTATGACGTGGCCACGGATGGGAGCGGGAACGCCTATGTCGTGGGCACGACCACCGGCGTCCTGCCCGGCCAGAAGAGCGCGGGCGGCCACGTGGACGCCTTCCTCCGCAAGGTGGACACGCAGGGCAGGGAGGTATGGACCCGGCAGTTCGGGACCGATCAGGCAGACGCTGCGTCCAGGGTCTTTCTGGACGCGGCTGGGAACGTTTACGTGGTTGGCACCACCGGGGGCACCTACGTCGACACTTCCTACGGCAACATGGCCCCTGTATTCGTCGCAGACACGTTCGTGCGTAAGTACGCCCCCGACGGCACGGAACTCTGGACTCGGCGGCTCGGGAAAAACGACGCGACCCAGACCCTCACGGCGACGGTCGATACCGCAGGAAACATTTACGCGCACGGCAGTGTGTCCGGCACCCTGCCGGGGCAGGCCAACTTGGGCAGGACCGACGCCTTCATCCGCAAGTATGCTCCCGACGGCACGGAGGTCTGGGTGCGGCAGTTCGGCACCGAGGGCGTGGACAACGCGCGCCTGCTGAGCGTGGACGGGTCGGGCAACATCTACGTCTCCGGGCTGACCACGGGAATCTTCCCCAATGCGGTGGTCGACGGGGGCAACGTGCAGTACGTCAGCAAGTTCAGCGCCTCCGGCGTTCAGCTCTGGACGCGGCAATTCGGCACGGCCACCGTCATCGGCGACCTTCCCACATACAAGGGCTACTCCATACTCCCTGACACCTTTTCTGGTCTCCAAGTCGACCACAATGGGAACGTCTACCTCGCCGGATATGTTCAGGGCTCGCTCTCGGGGCAACCAGCGGGCGGTTCCACCGACACGGTCGTTCGGAAGTACGGGAGCGATGGGGCTCTCCTGTGGACGAGGCAGTCACAGGATGCACGCCTTGAATACCCCGCGGCTGGAGGAAGTGGGCCGTTGGGGCTAGACGCGGCAGGAAACGTGTACCTCGCCCAGTTTTCTTCGAACCCCTCCAGCACGACTGGAGAATTCAAGAACGCCGTCCTCAAGTACACGCCGGACGGCACGCTCGTCACGACGCGGGTGCTGAATACAGGCAGCATGAAGGATAAGACGGGGTACTTCGACGCCGACCCCTTCGCCAAGAGCCTCGCCGTAAGCGCCAGCGGACAGGTGTTCGTGGCAGGCAACACCCGTGGAATGCTGCCGGGGTACACCAACGCCGCGTCCGACACGAACAACGGTTCGGAGGACGTGTTCCTGTTCAAGCTCGTTCCCTGACCGCCGACCTTCCCTCTCCCCCGCCCCCACCCCGTGTGGGGGTATTTGCCGTTCCTGCCCCCCCTTTCCTGCAAACGGGCACAGACGCCCACTCCCCCGCCTGCCGTATCATGGGCGGGATATGGCGTACACCATCCTCGTCGCGGACGACGAAGCGGCCATCCGCACCATGCTGGACGTCATCCTGTCGGCGGACGGATACCTCACCGTGGCGGTGCCCGACGGGCGGGCGGCGCTGGAGTACCTGCAGGGCCACACGCCCGACGCGATGCTGCTCGACGTGTCGATGCCCCACATGGACGGCTTCGAAATCTGCTCGCGCGTCAAGCGCATCAAGCGTCTGCGCGGCGTGCCCGTGCTTCTCATGACCACCGTGGACGACGACCACACCCGCGACCACGCCCGGCTCGTCGGCGCGGACGACCTGCTGCACAAGCCCCTGAGCGGCAAAAGCCTGCGCGCCCGGCTGAGCAGCCTGATCGAGGCCCGCCGCCCCCGAAGCGCGGGCGCGCTGTAGGAGAGACCTGACGTGTTCCTGAGATTCCTCAAACTCACGACCTCGCTCCTCCTCGCGGGCGGGGTGGCGGCGGCAGGTGTGGGCGCGACCTACGCCTCGAAGTGGGCGCGCGAGCTGCCCGACTACCGCACGCTCGACACCTTCACCTTCGGGGCCGAGACGCGCGTGTTCGCCCGCGACGGCACCCCGCTCGGCACCCTGGTCCCCAAGATCGGCGAGCAGGCGGTCAGCCGTACCCTCGTCCGCCTCGACGAGATCAGCCCCTTCATGACGGCAGCATTGATCGCCAACGAGGACCGCCGCTTCTTCGAGCACTACGGCCTCGACCCCTACGGCATCGGGCGGCAGGTGCAACGGGCCGCGCAGGGCGAGGACGTGCAGGGCGGCTCGACGCTGACGAATCAGCTCATCAAGAACACCCTGCTGTTCGACGAGTACGAGCAGGCGCGCACCCCGGACCGCAAGATCAAGGAGTGGATGCTCTCGGTGCAGGTCGAGCGGTCCTTCACGAAGGAGGAAATCCTCCAGAACTACCTCAACGCGATCTACTGGGGAGACGGCGGCCCGGTGGAGCTGTACGGCATCTACTCGGCGGCGCAGGCGTACTTCCGCAAGACACCCAAGCAGCTCACCCTCGCCGAGAGCGCCTACCTCACCATCCTCGTGCCCACGCCCAACCGCTACTTCGACTACGAGCGGGTCCGTCCCCTGATGCGGGTGCTGCTCAACCGGATGGTGGAGGACGGCTGGGTGACGCGCCCACAGGCGGACGCGGCGTGGCGCGAGGACTTGCAGCCGCGCGGGTGGAAGGTGGCCTACGCCGCCAACGGCGACCTCAAGGGGGCCAAGCTCCTCGACGCCTCCGCGAAGGAACTCAAGGCGGTGACGACCACCCGCGCGCCGCACTTCATGGGACAGGTGGAGCAGGAACTCCTGCGGCGCTTCGGGCGCGAGAAGGTCTACGGGGCGGGCGGGCTGCGGGTATACACGACCCTCGACCCCAAGCTTCAGGACGCGGTGGAGACCGCCAGCCGCGAGGCGACCGGGATGCCGTCGGGCACGACGCTGGGGGCGACGATCATCGACCCCTACACGTCGGAGGTCCTCGGCATGATCGGGCAGAAGCTGCGCGGCGACACCCCCCCCGACGACTGGAACAACGCCGCGCAGGGCCAGCGGCAGATCGGCTCGACCATCAAGCCGCTGCTGTACACGACCGCGCTCTCGACGGGCCTGACGCAGACGCACCGCGAGGAGGACAAGCCCGTGTCCTTCCCCTGCGAATCCGGGTGCAAGGACGGCGTGTACAAGCCGCAGAACTTCGAGGGCGCGACGACCTTCCGCAACATGACGATCCGCGAGGCGCTCGACCGCTCGCTGAACCTCGTGACCGTGCGGCTCGCCGACCGCATCGGCCTCCAGACGTTCTTCGGGAAGCTGCGGGAACTGGGCGTGCCACCCAACGACGGGACCGGGCTGGCGGCGGCGCTGGGGGCGGTGGAGACGACGCCCGTGAAGATGGCCGCCGCCTACGCGCCCTTCGTGAACGGCGGGCTGTACCGCGCGCCGCGCTACGTGACTCGCGTGACCACCGCGCGCGGCGAGGTGCTGTACGACGCGGCGAACGACCCCGTGCTGCCGAGGCGGGTGTGGAAACCGCAGATCGCCTACCTGGGTCTGGACATGATCCGGGGGGTGGTGAACGACCTCAAGCCCTGGCAGGGCGGGCTGGCCGAGCGCGCGAAGTTCGGCGAGTGGCCCGTGGCGGGCAAGACGGGCACCTCCAACGGCCCGAAGGACTTCTGGTTCATCGGCACGACGCCGCTGTACACGGGCGCGGTGTGGGTCGGCAAGCAGCAGGGCGGCGAGATGCCCACGAACTACTACAGCGGCCTCGTGAACGCGCCCATCTGGCGGCGGATGATGGAGATCGCGCACGCGGGCAAGACGCCGACCGAGTACCTGGAACCGCCCGGCATCCTCTACGAGACCGCGCCCGACCCCGGCTACCTGCCGAACGTGAAGCTCGCGGTGCTGGACCCTGAGTACCGCGACGCCGCCGACACCACCGTCCAGCGCGACGCCCCGGTCGCCACCCCCTACCGCGAGGCGAACTGGCGTCCCGCGCAGAACCCCGAGACCACCGTCATCAACGTGGACCGCACGACCGGGCGGCTCGCCACCGAGTTCACGCCCCCCGAGCGCATCGAGCGCCGCCGCGTGTACCTGGAGGAGCTGCCCGCCTACGCCCCCGACCCCAACCCCCAGCCCCTGCGCGACGAGAAGCCGGACCCGGCGGCGCTGAAGGTGGTCAAGGCGCAGAAGGGCACGCCGAAGCCGAAGGCGGCGGACGAGACGCGCTGAGGGGGCGGCCAGCGGCCAGCTTCCAGCCGCCAGCAAGACCCATCAGGAGGAGGCTTCCCCACCACGCGGGAGGCCTCTTCTCACGCCGCTGTCACGCGCCGGAAAGAGTGGGGGCGGCATCATGCGGGCCATGAGACGCG
Organism: Deinococcus sp. YIM 134068; assembly: GCF_036543075.1. NCBI lineage: Bacteria > Thermotogati > Deinococcota > Deinococci > Deinococcales > Deinococcaceae > Deinococcus > Deinococcus lichenicola. Next base: position 240,296 of record NZ_JAZHPF010000004.1, on the reverse strand, counting down.
CGCCCCTGCTCACGCTGCTGCTGGCCCTCGGCATTCCGGACGCGGGGGCGCGGGTGCGGTTGGGGGAGCCGCTTCCTCCTCATCCCTGGACGGCGGCGGAGCGGGAGGTCGTCGTCGTGTACTCGCACGACTGCGGCGACCTGGGGGAGTTGTGGGGCGCGGTGCTGGCGGCGGGGCTGCCCGTGCGCGCCGTGAACGCGGAGGAGGTCGCCGCCCCGGCCCCGAAGGGCGTGAACGTGTGGCGCGGCCCGGACGCGACCGCCTTCGCCCGCGCCCTGCGGGTGGGGGCCTACCCCACCGTGCTGCTCGTGCGGGAGGGGCGGGTGCTCAACGCCTGGGAGGGGAACTTCGCGGGGGAGCTGGGGCTGGGGCGGTGAGGGAAGGTTCTTCTCGATGTGTCGCGAACGCCATGCTCGCTCACCCCCACCCGGCCTCCCCCCTCAAGACGCCTGATGTGAATTGGGAACTAAGCGTGCCGGATGTGCTTTTTGCTCCCTCTCCCCCTGCGGGAGAGGGCTGGGGAGAGGGGTGACGAGCACCGCTCGTCCTGCTGCCAGACGCTAAGAACACTCCTTCTGCCCGATTCGCAATTCACATCAAGCGTCCTCAAGGGGGAGGAGCAAAAAGCAACATCGGAGCTTCTCAACACCTTTCGTCGGGGACAGCCCTCCCCCTCCCCCTGGGCTAGACTCGCCGCATGTTCGCCTCTCCCGGTGCCCCGTCTGTCACGGTGGCCTTTCTCGCAGGGTTGATCTCGTTTCTCAGCCCGTGCGTGCTGCCGCTGGTGCCGAGTTACCTCGGCGTGATCGGCGGGGCGCGGGCACCCCTGACGCGGGCGCTGGGTTTCATCCTGGGCTTCGGCCTCGTGTTCATCGCGCTGGGGGCGACGGCGAGCAGCCTGGGTGCCCTGCTCGCGCCGCACAAGATTCTGCTCGGGCGGGTGGCCGCCGTCCTCATCGTCTTCTTCGGGCTGGTGATGCTGGGCGCGATTCGGCTTCCCGTGCTGATGCGCGACACGCGGGCGCTGGCGGGGGCGGGGGGATACGGCCCGGTAGCCCTCGGCGCGGCGTTCGCCTTCGGGTGGAGTCCGTGTCTCGGCCCGGCGCTCGGCAGCATTCTCGGGCTGGCGGCCAGCAGCGCGAGCCTGGGGACGGGGGTGGGCCTCCTCGCGGCGTATACGCTCGGCCTCGCTCTCCCCTTCCTCCTCGCCGCGCTGCTGTGGAATCGCCTCAACCTGCGGCGGCTCAACCGCTATGCGGGCGTGTTCGAGCGGGTCGGCGGCGCGGTCCTCGTCCTCGTCGGCGTGCTGATGCTGACGGGGCAGTTCACGCGGCTGGCGACGTTTTTCTATGAGGTGACGCCCGCGTGGCTGAGGGTGTAAGAGGTCAGTGGTCGGCGGGAAGTGGTGAGTGGGAGAAGGCTGGCAACCCGTCCACTCACCCCTCACCCCTCACCCCTCACCCCCACGCCCTCCAGCTCCGCGACCTCTGGCTCCGGCTGGGCCGCGAGGTCATCCTGCGCGGCGTGACGCTGGACGTGCCCACCGGGGAGGGCGTCACGCTGCTGGGTGAGAACGGCGCGGGCAAGACGACGCTGCTGCGTGTGCTCGCGTCGGGGCTGCGGCCCACGCGGGGGGAGGGGCGGGTGCTGGGCTTCGACCTGCGCGACGGGCGGGCGGTGCGCAACCACGTACACCTCATGCCGGTGGACGGCGGCCTCTACCCCGACCTGACGGGCGAGGAGAACCTGACGTTCGCCCTCAAGATGCACGGGCAGACGGGGGACGTGACGGCGGCGCTGCGGCGCGTGGGGCTGAAGCGGGCGGCGGGGCGGCGGACGCGCTTCCTCTCGGCGGGGATGCGAAAGCGGCTCGCCCTCGCCCGCGCACACCTCCTCGCCCGGCCCGTCACGCTGGTGGACGAACCCTTCGCCAACCTCGACGACGCGGGGCGGGAGTTGACGCTGGACCTCCTCGGGGACCTCGCGGGGAGGGGCGTGACGCTGATGATCGCCGCCCACGAACCGCACCTCGCGCGGCGGGTGGCTCCCCGTGCGGTGCGGCTGGTGGGGGGGCGGGTGGAGGAGGCTTGAGGTCAGTGGTCAGTGGTCAGTGGTTAGTAGATCGTGGTGGTCGGTCCCCCCTTCTTTTCCACTCACCACTCCCCACTTCCCACTCACGGCGCGCGAAGTGCGCCCCATGAAGTCCGCCCTCACCCTCGCCGCCAAGGACCTCCGCGTGGCCGGGCGCACGCGGGACACGCTGCTGGCGACCGCCTTTTTCGCGGGGCTGGTCCTCCTCGTGCTGGGGCTGGCGCTGGGGGGGGACGGGGCGGCGCGCACACCCGGTCAGGCGGCGGAAGTGGCGGCGGGGGCGGTGTGGACGGCGCTCGCGCTCGCGGCGGCGGTGGGGGCGGGGCGGGCCTTCGCGCAGGAGCAGGAGGCAGGGGCGCTGGAGCAGCTTCTCCTGTATCCGGGGGCACACGGGGCGTTGTACGTGGGCAAGCTCCTCGGCGTGCTGGGGCCGCTGCTGCTCGTCGCGGCGTTCACCCTTCCGGCGGGGCTGGTGCTGTTCGGGGCGGCGGGCGCGGGGCGGGCGGTGCCGTGGGCGGCCCTGACGCTGCTGACCCTGCTCGGCGTGGTGGGCTTCGCGGCGGGGACGACCTTCTACAGCGCCATCACCGTCAACCTGCGGGCGCGTGAGGCGCTGCTGCCCGCGCTCGCCTTCCCCATCCTCGTGCCCGTGGTGATCGCCTCGGTCAAGGGAACCTCCCTCCTGCTCACGGGCGGGTGGACGCCGGAGGTGACGAGCTGGGTGGTCTTCCTCGTGGCGTTCGACCTGGGGACGGTCATTCTGGCGACGCTGCTGTTTCCTTATGCGGTGGAGGGGTAGAGAGTCGGTGGGTACAGTGGTTCATGAACCATCAGCACACCACCGGAGCGCGCGGTCACGAGTTGCTGGCCCTCCTTGAACGAGACTCGCAGGCGTCGCCCAACCATCTCAACCTGAACGGCTGCCGCCTCTCGGCCATGCCCGACCCCCTGCGGCGCTGCACCAACGCGCGGGTCCTGAGCGTGTACGACAACGAATTGACGACGGTGCCGGAATGGGTGTGGGACCTGACCCGGCTGACCACCCTGAACCTCTCGGCCAACCGTCTGACGGAACTCTCGTCGGGCCTGGGCCGCCTGACCGAGTTGGAGATGCTCGACCTCGGCCACAACGGTCTGGATGCTTTGCCGGACGTGTTTAACCGTCTGCCCTCCCTGCGGTTCCTCTACGTAAGCAACAACCGTTTGACCGAGTTGCCCGAGTCGCTGCGGCACCTGCGCTCGCTGGCCTACCTCAACGTCACGGACAATGCCCTCACAAAATTGCCGGAGTGGCTGGGCGACCTGACGGGGTTGGTCGAACTCCGCGCGTACAACAATGCCCTCACGTCCCTACCCGGCTCGCTGGGAGGGCTGACCGAGTTGCGCGAACTCCACGTCATGAAGAATCGTCTGACCCACCTGCCGCCGGAATTGGGGAACTGTGCCCGCCTGAGCAAGCTGAACCTGCAAGACAACGCTCTCACGACGCTCCCAGCAGAGATATGCAAGCTAACCGCACTCACCGAACTGGACCTCCGCTTCAACGACCTGACGGAGCTGCCCGCGTCCCTGGCCGACCTGACAAACCTGCGCTTCCTCGATCTGCGGGCGAACTCACTGACCGCGCTGCCGGAGGGGCTGGCCTTCCTCCCCCACCTAGAAAAGCTGGACCTGCGTTGGAATCGCCTCTCCTCCCTGCCCCCCGCCTTCCGGCAACTGGAGGAGCGGGGGTGCCTGATCTACACCTGAGCATCGCGCCGCCGTCTCCCTACGAGGAGCGTCCCTGCCCCCGCTCCATCCGCGTGAACACTTCGAGGGCCTCCGCCTCCGTTGGGGGGAGCACCACATTCCGGTCGGCGAACGCTCCCGCCTCCGGGTAGCCCGTCCGGCGAATGCGTGCGGCGGCCCGGAGGAGGTCGTAGTCCGTGCGCCTGAACTCCACACCCGGACCGAGCAGCACCCAGGAGGCTCCCGGTTCCCCGTAGGGCATCCCCACGCTCCCGGCATTGACGACCCGTGTGTGTCCCACCCTTCGGTCGAACTGCATATGGGTATGGCCGCAGACGACAAGCCCGGCGCGGAGGTTCTGAAACGCGGTGTCGAGGTGGGCCTCCGGGGTCAACCTGGTGAAAACGTCCGTGTCGCTCCTCGGGGTGGCGTGGCAGAACAGCACCTCGCCCAGACCGTCCACCGACCGGGAGAGGGTGGCGGGCCAACTCGACAGGAGCCGAAGATGCTCGGGCTGGAGCTGCCGGGCGACCCAGCGGGTGATCGCCCGAACGTGTTCCGGGACCGCACCCACGTCCCCGCCCTGCATCTGGGACACAACCTCACGGTCTGCGTTGCCCCGGATGAACCGCACCGGGACGGGAGCATTCAGCAGGAACGCCAGCGTCTCACGCGGCATGGGTCCGGCGACGACATCGCCCCCGACCACGACCTCATCCACGTCCGCCCGCGCGATGTCCTCGAAGACGGCCTCCAGCGCGGGAAGATTGCCGTGGATGTCGTAGATCGCCGCCAGACGCATACCCTCCCCTATTCCGCCGCCACCAGCAGCACCGCCCGCCCGTCGTGGTCCCCGGTCGTCTCGCTCGGCGTGTCCAGCCGCGAACCCATGTCCACGTACCCGGCGTGTTTGAAGGGGGTCTTGGCATTCAACTCGTTCGCCAAATCCTCGCGCGACACCTGGAAGGAGCGGTAGGGGTGGCCGGGCCGGGGCAGGAGGCGGATGCCCTCCAGGCTGAAGGCCCCGGTGAAGGCATAGCCCCGCTCCAGCGGCACCGGGCCGAAGACGCGCCCGTGGTTGTTGGGCACGTAGAAGGGGTCGTCGCTGAACGCCTCGCCCTGCCCGGTGGGCAGCATGGAGTAGAGGCGACCCCCTATCTCCCCGTGATACCCGGTGGAGTGCCTCCCCTTCGGCCCGTACCCGGCGGCGGTCATCGCGGCGAGGAGGCGGGCCGTCGCTTCCTCCGGGGTACGGGCGGCGCGGTCGATCAGGAGCACGTTGATCGGCTCGCGCAGGGTGCGGCCCCCAACCTTCTCCCCGAGCCAGGTCGCGGGCACGAGGTCTTTGGTGATCATCCAGCGGCCCACCTCGCCCACGTCGGGGACGGAGACGGGCGCATCGACGGGCTGGTACGTGGCCGGGTCGGGCAGGGGAGCGGGCACGGCGGGCGCGGACGCCGAGGGCGAACAGGCGGCGACCAGGGCGGCGAGGGCAAGGGCGGCGGCAGTCAGGAGCAGGGCGCGGGCAGGCTTCACAGGGGGACCTCCGGGGGCCGGGAGTGGGTGGGCAGGGTGCGTTGGACGCTCACCGTACCTCATCCGGCAGAGGGTTCGGGCCGCCCCTCCGCCCCCGCCTGGGGGGACACTCGCACTTGCCCCACACGCGCCAGGACGCGATTCTATGCCCACGAGAGCAGGCTGCGCCCACGGGTCACGGTGACTCACCGGAGCGCGGTTCAGAATAGGGAGCGACATGAGACAAGATCGACTCACGACGGGGCTGGGCGCGGCAACCCTGCTCGCCCTGGGGGTGGCGGTGGCGCTGGGGCTGAGCGCACCGCTGGACGTGAACCAGGGGTCGCTCGTGCGGCTGATGTTCGTCCACGTGCCGACCGCGTGGCTGAGCTACCTCGCCTACGGGGGCACGGGCCTGTTCGGGCTGCTGTACCTCGTGACCCGGCAGCGGCGCTTCGACCGGCTGGCGCTGGCGAGTGCGGAGATCGGCGTGCTGTTCACGGTGGCGACCATCGTGGGCGGGATGCTGTGGGCCAAGCCGACCTGGGGCGTGTACTGGGTGTGGGACGCGCGCCTGACGACCACCGCCCTGAGCCTCGTCGTGTACGGGGGCTATCTGCTCATCCGCACCCTGATCGACGACCCCGACCGCCGGGCGCGTGTGGCGGCGGTGGTCGGGCTGGTGGGCACCCTGTACGTGCCGATCAACTACATGGCGGTGGAGTGGTGGCGGGGCGTTCACCAGACGCAGACGCTGAAGCTGCTCGGCAAGATTCGCTTCGACGCCGCGCCCGTCTACGGCTGGGTGCTGCTCGTGGCGACCGCCGCCTTCACGCTGCTGTACCTGTACCTCCTGCGCGTGCGGGCCACCCTCGCCGCCCGCGAGGAGGAACGCGAGGAGCGCGAGCTGATGGGCGACCTCGCCGGAATGGAGGTGGCCCGTGGATAAGTACGCCGCCTACGTGATCGTCGTCTACGTCGTGACCTTCGTGCTCCTCGCCGCCTACCTCGGTTGGATGTGGCTACGGCTGCGTGGCAACCGCGAGGAGGGGTCACGTTGACCGCTCCCTCTCCCCTGCCGCAAGCGAGGCGGCGCAAGCGCAGTCCACTCCCTACCGTCCTCGGCGTCCTCGCCCTCGTCGGACTGACGGGCTTCATCGCCTTCGGAAATCTGGGCCGGAGCCTCGAATACTTCGTCACGCCCACGGAGTACGTGCAGCAGCGCGCGGAGCTGGAGGGCCGACCCCTCCGCATGGGTGGCCTCGTGCGGGCGGTGCGGTACGACCCGCAGACGCTCGACCTCCGCTTCGACGTGACGGACGGCGGCGCGAGCTTCCCGGTGCAGTACACGGGCGCGGTGAGCGATCTGTTCAAGGAGAACCAGGGCGTCGTGGTGCGCGGGGAGTTTCAGGGCAATACCTTCCACGCCTCCGAACTCGTGGTGAAGCACTCCGAGGAGTACAACGTGCCCCAGACGCAGGCGGAGTTGAAGGACCTGCTGAGGCAGAGCGAGTGAGGACTCGCCATCCATGCTGAATCTGATCTCCTTCCAATCGAGCGCCCTGGGCGCGCTGGGCCAACTGGCGCTGCTGGCGGCCCTCGCCTTCACGCTGGGCGGGACGTGGCTTGCCGTCGTGGGCGGGCTGCGGGCCGACACGCGGGCGACCGAGGCGGCGCGGCGGGCGGTGTGGGCGGTCTTCGCGCTCGTGAGCCTGGCGACGCTGACGCTGATGGCGGCGCTGCTGGGCGACGACTTCTCGGTGCGGTACGTGGCCGAACACTCCATGCGCGCCTCACCCACCTGGGTCAAGGTGACGAGCCTGTGGGGGGCGCTGGAGGGGTCCATCCTGCTGTGGGCGTGGCTGCTCGCGGGCTTCGCCTTCGTGCTGAGCCTGACCCTGCGGCGCGACGCCCTGCGGCCCTGGGCGCTCGGCGCGATGTTCGTCAGCCTGCTCTTCTTCGTGGGCGTGTGCGCCTCGGTCGCCAGCCCGTTCACGCCGGTCGCACAGATTCCAGCAGACGGACGCGGCCCCAACCCCGCCCTGCAAAACCACTGGATGATGGCGATTCACCCCGTCCTGCTGTACCTGGGCTTCGTGGGACTGGCCGTGCCCTTCGCCTACGCGGTCGCCGCGCTCATCACGGGGCGGCTGTCGGACCACTGGGTCGTCGCCACCCGGCGCTGGACGCTGACGGCGTGGGCCTTTCTCACCGCCGCCATCGTCGCGGGCGGGTGGTGGAGCTACGAGACGCTGGGCTGGGGCGGCTACTGGGCCTGGGACCCGGTGGAGAACGCCTCCCTCATCCCCTGGCTGCTCGCCACGGCGTTCCTGCACTCGGTTCAGATTCAGGAGCGGCGCGGGCTGATGCGCGCGTGGAACGTGTGGTTGATCGTGCTGGCCTACGCCTCGACGGTGCTGGGGACCTTCCTCAACCGAAGCGGCATCGTGCAGAGCGTCCACGCCTTCGCAGGGGGTCCGGTGGGGCCGGTCTTTCTGGGCTTCCTCGCCTTCCTGCTCGTGGCGGGCATCGGGCTGGCGGCGTGGCGTGCGCCCCACCTGCGCGACGAGGCGGACGCCCCCGCCCCGGTCAGCCGCGAGGGCGCGTTCCTGGCGGGCAACTGGCTCTTCCTCGTCTTCGCGGTGATGGTGCTCGTCGGCACCCTCTTCCCCACCCTTGTCGAGGCGGTGCAGGGACGGCGGGACGCTTCCGTGGGACCGGCCTTCTACAACGCCTTCGCCATTCCGCTGGGGCTGGGCCTCATGCTGCTGATGGGCGTGGGGCCGCTCCTCCCGTGGCGGCGGGCCGAGGGGGAGAAGCTGTGGCAGGCGTTGCGGCCCCTGCTGCTCGCCGGACTGAGCGCGGGTCTCCTCGCCTTCGTGCTCGGCGTACGTAGCCCTGGCGTGCTGGGGACAATTGCGCTCTCGGCGTACAACCTCGTCGGGCTGGGATTGCTGACCCTGCGGGCGCTGCGGCAGCGGGGCGGCGGCTTCGCTGGCCTCGTGCGTGAGCAGCCCCGGCGGTACGGCGCTTACCTCGCCCACGTCGGCCTCGTCGTGATGGCGCTGGGCATCGCGTTCTCGGGCGCATACCGGCAGGACGCGCAGGCGACGCTAAATGTCGGCGCGGCTCCCTCCCGACTCCTCAACGAGACGCTGGCGCTGCGGAGCGTCGGCGTGGAGCGCCGGACCGATGGCGCGTCCCAGGTCGCCCGCGTGCTGATCGACGGTCGGCCCTTCGAGGCGCGGTTGAACACTTTCATTCAGGGCGGGGAGACGGCCTTCGCCGCGCCCGCCGTGCGCTACGGCCTGCTGGGCGACACCTACCTCGTCGTCACCGCCTTCGACCCGCAGGGACGCTGGGCGAGCGTGCGTCTGATCGAGAGTCCGCTCATCTCGTGGATTTGGTGGGGCACGCTCGTCGTGGTGCTGGGCGCGGGCCTGACGCTCGTGACGCCCCGGCGCGCGGCGGTGCGGGTGCCCGTGACGCGGGCGGCGGCGGCGACGGATTAGGGGGAGTTGGGAGGTGAGGGGCGCGGCTCGGTCGCTTCGGTTCCCCCCTCTGCTTCGCAGCTCTGCGAGTCCCAGCCTCCCCACAAGGGGGGAGGAGCGAAAGCCCTGACGCCTAACGCCTAACTCCTTCTCACAAGGAACGAACCCATGACAGAGCTGGTCAACAACTCCAAATCAAAGGCACCCGCCCCGCTGTGGCGTCGTCTGCTGCCGCCCCTGCTGGCCGCCGCACTGGTGGCGGTGCTGGGCGCGGCGCTGCTGAGTCCGGCGCGGAATGCCACGGACGGCGGGCCGCTCGTGGGCAAGGCGGCCCCGACGTTCACGCTGGAGAGTCTGGACGGCGCGCAGGTCAGCCTCGCATCGCTGCGGGGGCGGCCCGTCGTGCTCAACTTCTGGGCGTCGTGGTGCGGGCCGTGCCGGGAGGAGGCACCCCTCTTCCGCGAACTCAGCGAGCGGCAGGGGGCCGGGCAGGGTCTCGCGGTCGTCGGCATCCTCTTTCAGGAGACGAGGGAGCAAAGCGCCCGCGACTTCATCCGCGAGTACGCTCTCGCCTACCCCTCCCTGCGCGACCCCGGCATCCGCACGGGCATCAATTACGGCGTGGCGGGCATTCCCGAAACCGTCTTCATCGACGAGGAGGGCATCATCCGGCACGTGGACCGGGGCGGCCTGAGCCGGGAGCGGCTGAACGCGGGGCTGGAGAAGATCGGGGTGGAGGGGCTGTGAGGCGGTCAGCCGTCAGCCGTCAGCCGTCAGCCCTTCGGCGGCTGTTGCCTTCCGCCCTCTGCCTTCTGCTGTCCGCCTCCCTCGCGCTCACGCCCGAGCAGGAGACGCGGGCCGAGCGGCTGGGCACGAACCTGCGCTGCCCGATCTGCACGGGGGTGCCCATCACGGAGAGCACGAACGACATCAGCCGGGAGATGCTGCGGGACGTGCGCGAGCAGGTGGCGGCGGGGCGCAGCGACCGGGAGGTGTACGCCTACTTCGCGGCGCGGTACGGAAACTTCGTGCTGCTGGACCCGCCGAAGGAAGGGAGCAACCTGCTGCTGTGGGGCGCTCCCCTGCTCGCGCTGGCGGGGGGTGGGGCGGCGCTGTGGCGCTTCCTGCGGCGGCCTGTGGTGACGGCTCAGACGGCACCCGTCGCGGTGTCCCCCGTGGCCGACGAGGGCTTCGACCCCTTCCTCGCGCAGGTGCGGCGGGAGACCCGGCGGGATGACGGGACGGGGGACGGCGCATGATCTTCAGCCTCGTTCTGTTCGCGCTGATCGTCGTGGCGGCACTCGTCCTCGTCCTTCAACCACTGCGGGGTGGGGTGCCCGCCGACCCGGACGCCCCGGAGCGCGGGCGACTCACCGCCGAGCGGGAGCGGTTGTATGCCGAACTCGCCAGCCTGAGCGACGAGTCGCGCCGTCCCGACCTCGAACGCCGCGCGGCGCTGACGCTGCGGGCGCTCGACGCGCTGCCGCCCGCCCCTCCCCCGAGGGAACGGAGTGGGCGCACGCGGACGCTGGCGCTGTCTGGCCTCACCGTGGCCGCGCTCGTTACAGTGGCCGGGGCCGTGACCCTCGTGCCGCGCTGGCAGCTCGCCTCGCTGGGGGCGGCGGAGGCGCAGGACGTGCGCGACACCCTCGCCCTGCCGGGGCTGCGGCGGCGGGCGGAGGCGACGGGCGACAAGGGCGCGTATCTCGCGTGGGGCCGGGCGGCCTTCGACTCCGCCCAGTACAGCCAGGCCGTCACCGCCTACGCCAGCGCCCTGCGGCTCGACGCGCGGCAGCCCGAGGCCCTGCGGCGGCTGGGCATCCTGCTCCTCACGCGGCCCGACCAGGCGGGCACCCAGACCGGCGACCAGACCCCCTCGCCCGAGGACACGCGGCAGGCGTTCCGGCTCATTCAGGCGGCGGCGCAACTCGCCCCGAGGGAGCCGGAGTCGCAACTCCTGCTCGGGTTCGCGCTCGCCCGCTTCGGGCAGGACGCGGACGCGCTGGCGGCGTTGGAACGCTACCGCACGCTCGACCCGAAGGGCCGCGACGCCGACGAACTCATCACGGCCATCCGCGCCCGCCGGAACGAGGGCGACCTCGGCCTCAAGATCTACGCCGCCAACTGCGCGAGCTGCCACGGTCCGAACGGCGGGGGCGGCCTCGGTCCCAGCCTGCGGGCCTCCAACCTGTCGCGGGGGGCGTTGCGGAGCGTCACCGTGAACGGCAAGGGGGCCATGCCCGCCTACCCGAACCTCAAGCCCGACGAGTTGAATGCCCTCCTCGATCTAATGGAACGCTGGCAGAAGGAAGGGTCGTGAGACCCAACCCCGTCAAACTCAGTCGCCGCAACCTCCTGGAACGTTGGTGGGTGGTGCCCGTGGCGGGAACGCTGGGGGCGTTCGGGTACATGGGGTGGTACGCCTCGCGCGTGACGTTCGGCAAGCGGGAGGCAGGCGAGCCGGAGTTCCAGCCGAGCGAGGCCGTCCGCGTCGCCGCCCGCGCCGATCTGGGCACCGATTGGGCCGAGCGTCCCTTCACCTACGACGGGCGGCCCTGCCTCCTGCTGCGGCTACCTGCCCCCGTCTCCGGCGGGTTGAGCGTGGACGGCGCGTACTACGCGGCCTACTCGCGCGTCTGCACCCATCTCGGCTGCGCGGTCAACCTCGTGCGTGACCCGGAGGTGCTGGCCTTCGCATACAACTACCGCCCGCCCGAGGGGGAGCGGCACCCGCAACTCGGCTGCCCGTGTCACTACGCGGTGTTCGACCCCCTGAAAGCCGGGGAGGCCGTCTTCGGCAAGGCGAACGGGCCGCTTCCCCGCGTGCGGCTGGAGGCGCGCGGGGGCGACCTGTACGCGACGGGCATTGAGGCGGCACCAGCATTGGGCGGGTAGCGAGGGCAGAGCGTCCGTCTATGCTGCTGCTATGGACGTGATTCTGTTTCCGGTCGAGTCCAGCATGATGAGCCATATCGGGTACGACGGGGAAACGCGGACACTGACCATCCTCTTCCACAGCGGCAAACGGTACGAATACAGCGGCGTGGAACAGGAAGTGTTCGACGGCCTGCGAAACGCGACCTCGCCGGGGTCGTACTTCAAGACCTCCATCGACGACTGCTATGCATACAAACAGGTCAGGACGCGCGGGCGACGATGACCGACCTCACCTTCACGCGCGGGGATGTGAACGCGGCCTCCAGGGTGCTGACGGCAACCGCCGCGAACCTCGCCGCACGGGGAGAACCGCTCTGGCCCGTGTCCAGCCTGACGCCGGAGCGCCTGACGCGAAGTTACCCGGCGGAGGGCTGGCGTGTGGCGTGGCGGGGGGGCGTGGCCGTGGGCGCTTTCGTCCTGCTCGCCGAGAACGCGCTGTTCTGGCCGGAGGACGCCCCCGGCGCGGCGCTCTACCTGCATAAGCTCGGCATTCACCCGGACGCGCAAGGACGGCACCTCGCCTTTCAACTGTTGGAGGAGGCCAGGAGGGAGACGCGGGACACTGGACTCCCCTTTCTTCGCCTCGATACCGCCACCGCCCGTCCAAAACTCCACGCCCTCTATGAGGCGGCGGGCTTCCGGCGGGTGGACGAGCGGGAGGTGCGGGGCTTTCGCGTCGCCCGGTACGAGTTGCGGGTGGGCGCTGACAGGTCGTAGGCGGAAGGACCAGAAAGCGACCGAACTGGGAAGCGCCGATTCGGTCGTTCTAGAGCATTTGATAGAATCCCGTCATGCTGAGCGAAGCATCTCGCTCTGCCAATGGAGACCCCTCGCTTCGCTCAGGGTGACACCTCTTTTTTGGTCAAGTGCTCTGGGTTGAGATGATCAGCCCGCCCTGCCCACGAGGTCCGCTCCCCGGACGACCTGCTCCTGGAAGGTCTTCAGGGCCTCCACCTGCGCCCGCATCTGCGCGACGCCGCCCCGCACGAGGACGAACTCGGCGGGCGTGGTCCAGCCGGGGCGGGGAATGATCCTCAGCAGTTCCTCCAGATGGTCCGTCTCGACGAGTTCGCGCAGGCTGGCCTGAAGTCCCCGCACCTCGCGGATCAGCAGCTTGTGTTCGCGCTGGGTGTGGCGGGCGGCGTCGGCGGTGTCGGTCGTGGCGGTGTCGGTCGTGTTCATAGGTCTCCTCGCTCTCCTCGGCGCTCCTTCCCGTGTCCGGGGCACCTGACCTCATCCTCCACAGCGGGCGTGTCCTCGCCGTGTCCAGGGCCGGTCACGGCACGTACACTGGCGGCGATGTCCAACCTGTTTTTCCCCTCCCTAGCGTGGGGGACGGCGTGACTCCTGCGCCCGTTCCGCGCCCGCGCAGCGTCCTCTTCGCGCCCGGCAACCGTGCCGACCTCATCGCCAAGCTGCCCCGCGCACAGCCGGATGCCGTGGTCCTCGACCTGGAGGACGCCGTGCCCGCCACCCCGGAGGCGAAGGCATCGGCGCGCACGGTCACGCGGGACGCGGCGCGCGACCTGATCGCCGCCCATCCTCACCTCGCCGTCTTCGTGCGGGTGAACGCGCCGCACTCGCCCTTCTTTGCGGACGATCTCGCGGTGCTGACGCCCGAACTCGCGGGCGTGGTCGTGCCCAAGCTGGAGTCGGCGGCAGACGTGCGGCTGGCGGCGGAGGCGCTGACGGAACGCGGCCTGAGCCTCCCCCTCATGGCGGGGCTGGAGACGGGCGCGGGCGTGTGGAACGCGCGGGAGATTCTGGTGCCGCCCGTCGCGTGGGCGTACTTCGGGGCGGAGGATTACGTGACGGACCTGGGGGGCACGCGCACGCCCGGCACAGTGCCTCTTCCAAACCTGGAGGTTCTCTACGCCCGCTCGCGGGTCGCCCTCGCCGCGCGGCTGGCGGGGGTTCCGGCGCTCGACATCGTGGTGACGCGTCTGAATGACGCCTCCGCCTTCCGGGAGGACGCCGCGCAGGGCCGCGCGCTGGGGTACGCGGGCAAGCTGTGTATCCACCCGGCGCAGGTGGCCCTCGCCCACGAGACGTTCGGCCCCACCGACGCGGAGGCCGGGCGTGCCCGCCGTCTGCTGGATGCGGCGCACGAGGCGGCGCTCTCGGGCCGGGGCGTTCTCACCTTCGAGGGGCAGATGGTGGACGAGCCGATGCTCGCGCGGGCGCGGGCCATCCTGAGTGGGCGGGGGGAGCAGCCGTGACAGTACCACTGAACGAGGACCTGAACCGTCCCCAGGGCCGCTACTTCGAGGAGCTGCCCGTCGGCACCGTCATCCGCCACCGGGTCACGCGCACGGTCACGGAGGCCGATAACGTCTTCTTCACGACGCTGACGATGAATCCGCAGCCCCTCCACCTCGACCACGAGTACGCCGCCGCCACCGAGTTCGGACGCCCGCTCGTCAACAGCCTCCTGACCCTGAGCCTCCTCATCGGCCTGAGCGTCCACGAGCTGACACTGGGCACGCTCGTCGCCAACCTCGGCATGAATGACGTGGTGTTCCCGAAGCCCGTCTTCCACGGCGACACCCTGCGCGCCGAGTCGGAGGTGCTGGAGGTCCGCGAGAGCCGCAGCCGCCCGGACGCCGGAATCGTGACCGTGGAACACCGGGCCATCAACCAACGCGGCGAGGTGGTGGCGCGGTGCAGGCGGACGGCGCTGATGCAGCGGAGGGGGTAGGGGTTAGGAGTTAGGGAGAAGGCAGCTTCGCGGTCTTGTACTTATTTTGGTACACTCCTGTGGTGTGACCGCCCCACCCGAACCCGAAGCGCCACAACCCATCCTTGAGGTTCGGTTCTTCCGCACCACGGCGGGCAACGAACCCGTCCGGGAATGGTTGAGGTCGCTCACACGCGAGGACCGCAGGAGGATCGGGGAGGACATCAAGACCGCTCAATTTGGCTGGCCCATCGGGATGCTCCTCATCCGCAAGCTGGAGAAGAGCCTGTGGGAAGTTCGTACCACGCTGGAGGACGGCATCGCCCGCATCATCTTCACCGTCTTGGGCGACCGTATGATCCTGCTCCACGGATTCATCAAGAAGTTCCAGAAAACGCCCAAGAACGACCTTGAGGCCGCTCGGAAACGCTTAAGACAACTGGAGGACGAATAACGATGAAGAGCGAGTTCACGAGCAAGCATATTGGAAGCACTTTTGACGACTTCCTGGCTGAAGACGAGCTGCTGGCCGATGTCGAAGCTGTGGCCTTGAAGCGGGTCATCGCATTTCAGATTGAACAGGAGATGAGGCGTAGCGGCCTGACGAAAACCGAACTGGCCGCCCGCATGGAGACCAGCCGCTCAGCGGTGGACCGTCTGCTGGACCCCGAGAACCCTGCCGTCACACTGCGAACCCTGCAACGGGCGGCGGGCGTGTTGGGCAAGCGGCTCAGGCTTGAACTGGTTTAACTCCTGATGTGTTGCTACAGGGACGCCTCAAATCGACGCGGGAAGATTCTGCCCAAGTTCGTGAACAGCGTTCTGAGCACTGTTTGTCAAAGGCAGTGACCGCACCAGTTCCCCGATGCGGTCCCCACCTAGTCAACCTCCCTCAATCCGAGGCCGCCGCCACGCTCGCCGCCTGCTGTTCGATGACGCGCGGCCACGCCAGCTTCCGCGTACGCCAAGCGAAGATCAGGACCTTCACAATCTCCTCGGCCACGCGGGCGACCAGCACGCCCCACACGCCGAACCCCAACCCGAAAGCGAGCAGCCACGCCAGCGGGAGGCCGACCGCGAAGGCGCTCACGGCGTCCCCGATCAGCACGCCGCGCGTGTCGCTGCCCGAGGGAAGCACGCCGCCCCCGCGCACGAGGTTGGCGACCTTGACGACCTGCACGGCGGCGTTGATGAGGATGGCCCCGAGGGCGACCTCCCGCACGTCCGCACCCACAGCCGGGTACAGGGCGGGCAGCGCGAGGGCCGAGAGGGCGAACAGCACCCCGAAGACCACCCCGGTCACGAGGCCGAAGCGTTCCACCGCCTGCGCCCGCTCGCGCGCCAGCGCCGCATTTCCCTGCCCGACGGCCTGACCGATCAGGGCGGTCGCGGCAGGCACCAGCCCGGCAGAGGCCACGATGAAGATGCCCTCGATGGTGTTGGCGATCTGCACCCCGGCGAGCGCCGCCGTGCCCAGCCGCGCGAGGAACAGCGCGTACAGCAGGTTGCCCCCGGTCCACGCGAGTTGCGTCGCCGCCAGCGGGAGCGAGAGGTGGAGCAGTTCGCCCGTCAACACCCGGCCACTCCGCCCCACCCCCGACCACGCCGGGGGAATGAAGCCGCGCGGCCCGTACAGGAACGCGCCCAGCAGCACGACCCGGAGCGCCTGTCCCGCCACCGCGCCCCACGCTGCCCCGACCAGCCCGAGTTCGGGGAATCCGGCGAAGCCCGTCACGAGCGCGTACCCCAGCGCCACGTTCACCGCCGCCGCCGCGAAGGTGGCGAACATGGGCACGCGCGGCCTCTCCAGCGAGCGCAGCACGTTGCCCGCCACGATGCTCAGCACGATGAGGGGCGCGCCTAGCAGCGACACCCGGAAGAAGGGCGTGGCCGCCTCCGTCAGGTCGGGCGGGGCACCCAGCGCGGCGAGGACCGGGCGGGCGAAGACCCACAGCGCGAGCGCCAGCCCCAGCGTCAGCGCGGCGGCGAGCAGGAAGGCGGTGCCGGTCGTCCGGGCCACGGCCCCCCGGTCCCCCGCCCCGTGCGCCCGCGCGACGAGGATGCCCGCCCCGGTCCCCAGCGTGCCGAGCGTGAAGATCAGCATGAGGGTCACGTTGTTGGAGAAGCCGACGGCGGCCACGGCGGTCGCCCCGAGGCCCGCCACGATGAGTTGGGCGAGGAAATTGAAGAGCAGTTGAATCACGGCCTCCGCGCTGGCGGGCAGGGCGAGGCGCAGAATGTCACGCAGGTGAGCGGTGGGCACGGGTGAAAACCTCCGGCGCGCACTCTACGGGCACCGGGGGCGGGGCAAATCCGGCTTGGCTTAAGTTGCGGTGGGGGCGGGGCGAGTTCGTCCGAGGGAGTGGGACGCTGGCCTGAACTGGTCTAGAGGTACGAATCTGAAGGCAAAGCCGAACACGCGCTGCCTGTCAGGGTGTATCTCCACCACATGCCCGAACCTCTCCGCGTCGCCATCGTGGGCACCGCCGCCCGCTCCGACTATATGTACGGCCCGCTCGTGAAGGCCCTGCCCGAACACGTGGAGCTTGTCGGCGTGTGGGGGCGGAGCGAGGAGTCGGCGCGGCGGTTGGGGGAGAGTCTAGGCGTGCCTGCCTTCACCGACCTCGCCCGCCTCATCCAGGAGACGGGCGCGCAGGTCGGCATCGTCTCCGTCGCCTATGCCGCCAATGGGCAAGCCGGACTCATGGCGGTCGAACATGGGCTGCACGTCCTATTGGAAACGCCCATCGCGCACGATCTGGCCGAGGCGGACGCGATCATAGAGGCGGCGCGGAGCCGGGGTCTCAAGGTCGAGGTCGCCGAGCAGTTCCACCGCCGCCCGCTGGAGCAGATCAAGCTGCGGCTGATCGAGTCGGGCGTGTTCGGTCGGGTCCACTCCTCCTTCAACGATTTCGCGGGGCACGGCTACCACGGCGTCAGCGTGATGCGGAGCTACCTCGGCTTCGATGCCCGGCCCGTGCAGGTGGTCGGGATGGTGCGCGACTACCGCCTCGCGCCACACTGGTCCTTTCTGGCAAACACACGCGGCGAGCGCACGGAGACGCAGGAACACGGCCTCATCGAGTTCGAGGATGGGCGAGTCGGCGTCTTCCACTGGACGAGCGTGGGCTACGACTCCGCCCTGCGCTGGTGGCGGAGCAGCCGCTTTCTCGCCGAAAAGGGCATGGGCGTCACCGTGGGCATGGGCCACGACCTCGACGAACGCCTGAGCCTCCTCACCCCCGACGGTGAGGCTCCGCAGTTCATCACCCTCGAACGCCGCTTGGAACGCAACGACGGCGGCGCTCTGGTCTCTATCGTCGCCCACACCGGGGACCCTGGGCACCCCACCCTCGTGTGGGAGAACCCCTTCGCCACCGCCCGCAAGGGTCACAACCTCCAGTGGTCCGACGACGAGATCGGGGTGGCCGGATGTCTGCTGAGCCTCGTGGACGCGGTGAGGACGGGAGGCGAGCCGACCTATGGGGCCGAGCAGGCACGGCTCGATCAGGAGATCGTGCTGGCGATGCAGGAGTCGTCGCGGCGGGGCGGGCAGCCCGTGGAGGTGGGGTAGTGATGAGGGTTGAGCGATGAGTGATGAGGAAGAGCATAGCCGTGACCCCTCATCACCCATCACTCATGACTCATCACTTCAATCTGCCGCCCTGTACCAGTTCCGGTCCCAGCGGTGCCCGTACAGCCGCGCCACCGTTTCGGCGGGCAGGCCTCGTCCGTCGGCGAGGGCGGCGTTGCGCTCCACGTTCCGCACGCTCCGCATGCCCACGATGACGGTGCTCACCGCCGGGTGGCTGAGGACGAAACGCAGGGCGGTTTCGGGCAGTTGGGCGGACGAGATGTGCAATTCCTCCTCGATGGCGCGCAGACGGGGTTGCAATTCCACCTTGCGGTTGCCGCCGAAGTAATTGTTCCGCCAGTCGCCCTCGGGGAAGGTCGTGCCGGGCGTGATGTTCCCGGTCAGGCTCCCCTCGTCGAGCGCCACGCGGACGATCACGCCGACGCCGTTCGCGCGGCAGGCGTCGAGCAGGCGGTCCTGCGGCGACTGGTCGAAGACGTTGTAGATGACCTGCACCGTCTCCACCACGCCCTCCTCGACGGCCCGCACGGCGTTCTCCGGCTGGTGGTCGTTGATGGAGATGCCGAAGTGCCTGATCTTGCCGTCGCGCTTGAGCTGCGCCACCGCGTCCTGCCAGTCGCCCTGGCCCAGCCACGAGTCGTTCCAGACGTGGAACTGCTGCACGTCGATGGTGGGCAGGCCGAGACGTTCGAGGCTCTCCTCCGTGCAGCGGATCACGTGCTCGGCGGGAAAAGCCTCGTCGGCGGTCGTCCCCGGCGCGGCGGGCCACTGCTGGTTCTTGGGACTGATCTTGGTGGCGACGTACACGCCCTCATGCTCGCGGGCGACCTGTCCGACCAGCCGCTCGCTGTGGCCGCTGCCGTACCCCATCGCCGTGTCGATGAAATTGCCGCCCAGCTCGATGTACCGCCGCAGCGCGGTCAGGCTCTCGTCGTCCTGAGCGCCCTTCCACATGTCGGCCCCGATGCCCCACGCGCCGTACCCGATTTCCGTGACTTGCAGGCCCGTGCGGCCCAACGAACGCTTGTACATCGTCATGCGGGCACCCTACGCCGCGAGGAGGGCGGGCAGCGTGAAGCAAGGGTTCAGGAACGGGCGAGGACGGCGAATGACCGCTGGTGTTTCGGTGTGGCCTGAGAAGAAGTAGGCTCACCCGACTTACCGAATGACAACTGTATGCCTTGTTTTGGTTGACATTCACCAACCCTCCCGGCACAATGCCCGGACGAGACACCCCTATGACGACAGACTCCCCAGCTCCCCCCATCCCCGCCCGTTCGTGGGCGATCATCGACTCGACGCTGCGGGAGGGCGAGCAGTTCGCGCGCGGGAACTTCAGGGTAGGCGACAAGATCGAGATTGCGCGGGCGCTCGACGCCTTCGGGGTGGAGTTCATCGAGGTCACGACGCCGATGGTGAGCGCGCAGACGGCCCAGGACATCCGCCGGCTGACCGGGCTGGGGCTGAAGGCCAAGATTCTCACGCACGTCCGCTGCCATATGGACGACGTGGGGCGCGCGGTGGACCTCGGCGTGGACGGGCTGGACCTGCTGTTCGGCACGAGTTCCTTTCTCCGCGAGTTCTCCCACGGCAAGAGCATCGCGCAGATCATCGACACGGCCTCCGAGGTCATCGGGTGGATCAAGACGAATCACCCGGACCTCCAGATTCGCTTCAGCGCGGAGGACACCTTCCGCTCCCAGGAGGCGGACCTGATGGCCGTCTACGCGGCGGTCTCGGACCTCGGCGTTCACCGCGTCGGGCTGGCGGACACGGTGGGGGTCGCCACGCCCCGGCAGGTTTACACCCTTGTGCGCGAGGTAAGGAAGGTCATCCACGCCGAATGCGGCATCGAGTTCCACGGGCACAACGACACGGGCTGCGCGGTGTCCAACGCCTACGAGGCCATCGAGGCGGGGGCCACCCACATCGACACGACGATTCTGGGCATCGGCGAGCGCAACGGCATTACGCCGCTGGGGGGCTTCCTCGCGCGGATGTTCACCTTCGACCCGCAGGGCCTCATCGACAAGTACAACCTCGACCTGCTGCCCGAACTCGACCGCATGATCGCCCGGATGGTGGAGTTGCCGATTCCCTGGAACAACTACCTGACCGGCGAGTTCGCCTACAACCACAAGGCGGGAATGCACCTCAAGGCGATCTACCTCAACCCCGGCGCGTACGAGGCCATTCCGCCCGGCGTCTTCGGCGTGGGCCGCCGCATTCAGGCGGGCAGCAAGGTCACTGGCAAGCACGCCATCGCGTACAAGGCGCGCGAATTGGGCCTCCACTACGGCGAGGACGCCCTGCGCCGGGTGACGGACCACATCAAGGCGCTGGCCGAGCATAACGAGTTGGACGACGCGCATTTGGAGCAGGTGCTCAGGGAGTGGGTGAGTGCCTAAAGGGGAACGCGATCGGCGGAAGAAACGGCGCGAGGTGGACGTGGGACAGTCGCTCGCCCAACTCCACCACCTTTTACCGTTGGAGCCTTCGAGCTTCCGTTCGGGCCTGATCATCCGTTGCGAGCGCCTATTGATCACTCCCCTGCGACAGTTCGAGCCGGGCGACCTGCGGGTGATGCTGCACCAACGCTTCTACCCGGAGACGCTGGTGCCTCTCGCCCTGCCGTTGCTGGAAGGGGAGCCGTTGCTTGCCGCTGAGCTTTACCCTGGTGATCTTCTGAGCAGCGTATTGCATCAGACAGCCGACTTCTGGAGCGACTCACCTGACCTCTTCATTAGAACTCAGGCTGTTGCAGATCAGGCACTCCTCGGGGCTGAGTTATTCGAGTCAACGCGGAGGGACATAGAGGACTTCAAGGCAAGGACGGGTCCAGTCTCCCGGTGACGTGCTGAAATAACGCGGAGATGACCTCGACCGAGACCTCCGCCCTCTACCGCGTCCTCTCCCCGCCCAGCGTTGAGGGTGGAAAGACGGTTGCTATCTTCCCCACCGCCTCCGGCGACCTCCAAGCACGGACCGCTCAGTCTGCCTCGCCCCTCTCCGTCTTCATCGAGTCGGCGGACGTGAGCGGCGTGTCCCTGCGGGTCTTCACGCCAACGAAGGAGAGGGGCAGTTCAGATTCGGGGGCGTTGGCGGCGCTCGCCTTCCTTCAATCACAAGGGACGCTGCTGGACGTGGCCGACGTGACGATGGGCGGCGAAGTCATGCCCGCGCAACTGTGCGGCGGCGAGTGGCTGCTCAAGCAGGGGGATGTGACGGCGCGGGCGGTGGAGGCGGACCTCTCCCCCCTTGGTGTAGATACAGGAGGAGCGTGGGTCGCCTCGGTGAGTCGCCCGAATCTCGTGGTGGAAGTCGCGGATGTGGGGACGCTGGACGCCTTTACGCCGGACGCGGACGCCATATCGGCCCTCAACCGGGCGACGGACACGACGGGTCTGGTCCTCTTCGCGCCGGGCGGCGAGGGGCGGGCAGATGTGAGCTTCCGGGCTTTCGGTCCCTTGAAGGGCTTCCTGGAGGACGGGGCGAGCAGCAACATGTTCGCCTGCCTCGTCGGGGTGCTGGGGGTGACAGGCCGGTTGCCGACGGGGACGAACATGCTTCGTGGGGCACAGCGGATGCCGGGCGCTCCCTCGCGGCTGACGGCACAGTTCTCCCCTGCCCCGGACGGCGCGGCGGACGTGTGGGTGGGCGGGCGGGCGGAACGGTCGGCGCGTTGACCGCCATCTCCGACCTGCGGCGCGACAGCTCAGGATCGGCGATTACGGCGGGTTTCGTCGCGGTGGTCGTCGGCGCGGCGAGCAGCATCGGGCTGCTGGTGAACGCGGCGCGGGACTTCGGGCTGAGCCACGGGCAGACGGTGAGCTGGGTCCTCGCGTGCTACCTGGCGATCAGCGTGTCGGGCGGCGTGCTGACGTGGCGCTACCGGGCACCGATCAAGATGGCGTGGACGACGCCGGGGCTGGCCCTCGTCGCCTCGCTCGCCGCCGCGCGGGGCCTGAGCTACCCGGAGGTGCTGGGGGCCTACGTCCTGAGCGCCCTCATCATGACCGGGCTGGGGGTGACGGGCGCGTTCGAGAGCGTGACCCGCCGCATTCCGCCCGCGCTGGCGAACGCCCTGCTGGCCGGGGTGCTGCTGCCCTTCGTGCTGGGGGCGTTCCGGGCGCTGCCCGCCGAGCCTCTGCCCGTCGGCGGCATGATCGCGGTCTTCCTGGCGGGCCGGGTGTGGTTCGCGCGGTGGGCGGTTCCGGCGGCGCTGCTGGCGGGGGCGGCGCTGTCGCTCGCGGCGGGGGCGGTGGGGCCGCTCACGGGGGGCGGGTTGGGAACCCTGGTGTGGACGACCCCCACGTTCAGCCTGCGGGCCGTGCTCACCCTCGCCCTGCCCTTGACGGTGCTGACGCTCGCCTCCCAGCAGCTTCCCGGCGTGGCGGTGCTGCGGGCGTGCGGCTTCGGGCGGGTGCCGACCTCGCCGCTCATCACGTGGTCGGGGGTGGCGAGCCTGCTCTCGGCCCCCTTCGGGGCACACACGACGAACCTCGCGGCGATCACGGCGGCCATCGCGGCGGGCGAGGAGGCGCACCCCGACCCCGAGCGGCGCTGGGTGGCAGGCCTCAGCGCAGCCTTTTTCTACCTGCTGCTGGGCGTGTTCGCGGGCTGGGTGGTCGGCGCGGTGGGGGCCGTGCCCGCGCCCGTGGTCGCCGCGCTCGCCGGGCTGGCCCTCGTCTCCACCACCCTGAGCAGCACGTCCGCCGCCCTGTCCGCCGAGGGCGAGCGGGAGGCCGCCTTCCTCACCCTCGCCGTCACCGCGAGCGGGCTGACCTTCCTCGGCGTGGGGAGCGCGGTGTGGGGGCTTGTGCTGGGCGGGGGGCTGTTGTGGCTGACGCGGAGGAGGGCGGGGCGGTAGGCGAGAACCAAAGGGCGGGGCGGGCACCTCACGCTGGAAGGCCCGCCCGTCTCCTGACTTCTCGCCCTACTCCCGCGCGTCGACGATCTCCTCGGAGACGCTGGCGAGTTCGCCCCGGCGGGCGGCGCGCTTGTCCTGCTCGGCGTCCTCCACCTTCTCGTAGGCCTTGATGATCTTGCCCACGAGGGGGTGACGCACCACGTCCACGTCGGTGAATTCGTGCCACGCGATGCCCTCGATGTTGCCGAGCACGCGCTTGGC
The DNA here is from genome assembly GCF_036543075.1 of Deinococcus sp. YIM 134068. Taxonomy (NCBI): domain Bacteria; kingdom Thermotogati; phylum Deinococcota; class Deinococci; order Deinococcales; family Deinococcaceae; genus Deinococcus; species Deinococcus lichenicola. The sequence continues at coordinate 217,131 of NZ_JAZHPF010000004.1, read as the reverse complement.
GACGGCCAGCCCGCTCGTGACGTGGCGCGGCAGGTCGATCTGGGTCACGTCGCCCGTCACCACGACCTTGGAGGAGAAGCCCATGCGGGTGAGGAACATCTTCATCTGCTCGCCCGTGGTGTTCTGGGCCTCGTCGAGGATCACGAAGGCGTCGTTCAAGGTCCTTCCGCGCATGAACGCCAGCGGAGCCACCTCGATCACCCCGCTCGTCAGGTAAGACTCGAACTTCTCCTGATCGAGCATGTCGTACAGCGCGTCGTACAGGGGGCGCAGGTACGGGTCGATCTTGGCCTGGAGGTCGCCGGGCAGGAAGCCCAGCCGCTCGCCCGCCTCCACCGCCGGGCGGGTCAGGATGATGCGCTTGACCTTCTTACCCTTCAGCGCCTGCACCGCCATCGCCACCGCGAGGTAGGTCTTGCCCGTCCCGGCGGGGCCGACCCCGAAGGTGATGTCCGACCCCTCGATCCGTTCGAGGTACACCTTCTGGCCGGGCGTCTTGGCCTTGAGGCCGCGCGGCAGGCTCAGGCCCGTGACCTGCGTCTCCTGCGCGAGGCTGCGGCCCTCGCCGCTCAGGCGGGCGCTCCTCAGCAGGCTCTCCGGGGTGAGTTCGCCGCCGGACCTCACCATGTCGAGGGCGTCACGCACCATGCGCTCGGCGGCCTGCACGTCGGCGCTCTCCCCGGTAATGGTGACGGTCTCGCCCCGCGCGATGATGCGGGCGGGCGTGAGTTCACGCATTCGCCGCAGGTTCGCGTCGCCCGCGCCCAGCAGCGCGAAGGCCTCCCGCTGGTTGGCAAGGCGCAGGGTCGCGGAGGCACCGCCGTTCGGGGCCTCGTTGGCAGGGGTCGGGGTGGGCTGGCCGGGGGTGCGGTCGGTCAAATCGTCTCCTGTCGGGGTGGGCGGCACTCATACAAGCGCACTCTCCCCCCAGCGTCATTTCCGGGGGGAGTCGGGAAAGCGTGGGTCATCTCGGGCGCTCACATTGTCCGGCGTCGGGGGGCAAGTGGGCGTGTGGCGACGCACAATCTCCCCCAGTTCCACCCACAGGCGAAAAGGGGTATGGGGGAGGTAAGTGGGCGTGGCCTGCCGTCGCCTCGGCTCGCTCTTCAACGTTCGATGTAGAAGAGGGTCCGGGGAAGTGGCGCACCTTCACCGTCTGGCAAGAGGACGAGCGGTGCTCGTCACCCCTCTCCCCAGCTCTCTCCCGCAGGGGGAGAGGGAGCAAAAAGCACGTCCGGCACGCCGACTTTCTTTTGCACGTCATTCAATACAAGGGAAAAGAGCGGTTCGACCACGCACATCAACCTCCTTCCCCTCACGGCTCCGGCCCCGTCCCGCTGGCGGCTGGAAGCTGGCCGCTGGCCGCCCCTCGCCCACCCGAAGCCGGACGCTAGACTGCCGGGCGTGAGTTCCCCCGACCTCCTGCGCGCCTTCCTGTACGCCGACCCGGCGGCGCATTCGCTGTCGCCCACCATGCACCGCGCCGCCTTCGCGCACGCGGGCCTCCGGGGCGAGTACACGGCGTTGCGCGTGCCCGCCGGGGAGCTGGGGGAGGCGCTGGAGCGGCTGCGCGTGCCCGGCGTCCTCGGCGCGAACCTCAGCCTGCCGCACAAGGAGGAGGCGCTGGCGTTCATGGACGACCTTTCGCCGGGGGCGCGGGCCATCGGGGCGGTGAACACGGTCGTTCACCGGGAGGGACGGCTGATCGGGGAGAACACGGACGCGCCGGGTCTGCTGGCCGCGTTGGAGGCGGCGGACGCGCCGGGGGGGGGCGTGGCGGTGGTCCTCGGCGCGGGGGGCGCGGCGCGGGCGGCGGTGTGGGCGCTGCGCTCGCGGGGCCACGACGTGCGGGTGGTGAACCGGACGTTCGAGAAGGCAGAGGCGCTGACCGCCGACCTCGGTGGCATGGCCCAGCCGCGCGAGGCGGTGCCGTGGAACGAGGTGACGCTCCTCGTGAATGCGAGCAGCGGCGGCCTGAGCGACCCGGACGCGACCCCGCTGCCCGACCCTCCCGCCCTCGCGCCGGGTGCCCTCCTGAGCGACATGGTGTACCAGCCGCGCGAGACCCGGCTGATGCGGGAGCTGCGCGCCACCGGAGCGCGGACCGAGAACGGCCTGCCCATGCTCGCCCATCAGGCGCGGCTGGCCTTTCGGGCGTGGACGGGAGCGGACGTGCCCGCCCTCGTGTTCCTGACGGCGCTGGAGACCCGGCGGTGACGGCGGCGTGGCTGACCCCACGGGGCCTGAACCGGCAGCGGGCGATCCCGCTCGCGGTGCTCGTGCTCGTGCTGCTGCTGACGGTGGCGGCCTCGGCGCTGCTGCACCGCTTCGTCCTCGACCAGCAGGAGGCGCGCTTCGAGCGGGAGACGGACGCCTACACCCTCGGGCTGCAGGGCCGCCTGAGCAGCTACGAGAACCTGCTGCGCGCCACCCGCTCGTTCTGGACGACGCAGGGGCAGGGGGAGGCGGACGGGCCGACCCAGGCCGCCTTCTCCTCCTACGTGGCGGGCCTGGGGCTGGAGGGCCGCTATCCGGGGGTGCAGGCGGTCGGCTTCATCCGCTGGACGGTCACGCCGGGGGGGGTCGTCTCCACGCCCATCACGCGGGTCGCCCCGCCGACGCCCGTGAACCTGCGGGTGCTGGGCTTCGACATGCTCACCGAACCCCGGCGACGCGAGGCCATCGGGCAGGCGCGGCGTCAGGGCACCGTGCAGGTCACGCGCCCGCTCGACCTCGTGCAGCGGGACGGGGCCGGACGACCCCTGCCGGGGCTGCTGCTGCTGCTGCCCGTGCGGGAGGGCGGGGCGCTGCGGGGCCTCGTGTACATCGCCGTGCGAACAGACCAGTTCCTCGCGGGCCTGATCCCGCCCGGTGCCGTGCCCGGCCTGGGCGTGCGGACGCTGCTCGACGGGGCGACGCTCCGGGGCGCGTCCCCGACCCCGGCGGGACCACCCGGCTTCACGCAGACCGCGCGGCTGCGGGCGGTGGGCGCGACGTGGGAGCTGCGCTTCGCGGCCCCGCCGAGCTTCGGGCAGGACCTCGCGGCGGGGGTGCCCGTGGCGGTCCTCGTGGCGGGGCTGCTCGTGGCGGGGCTGGCCTTCCTGCTCTCGCAGGCGCAGGTGGACGCCCGCGAGCGGGCCGAGGCGGCCAACCGCGACCTCGCGCGGTCACGCGAGCGGCTGGAGCGGTCGCGGGCGGAGTTCGAGGCGATCTTCCGGGCCATTCAGGACGCGGCGGCCTTCACGGACGCGGGCGGGTATATCCGGCTGGTGAATCCGGCGCTGGGCCAGCAGTTCGGGTACGCGCCGGGGGCGCTCGTCGGCGAGCCGCTCGCCCGGCTGCACCTCGACCCCCGGCTGGAGGGCCGCGCCACCTTCCAGCAGGTCACGACCCCCTACCGCCGCTCGGACGGAAGCGTCTTTTCCGGCGAGACGGGCCGCAGCGAGGTCGTCGGTCCCGGCGGCGAGGTGCTGGGGCTGCTGGAGGTCGTGCGCGACGTGACCGAGCGGGTGGAGGCCGAGCGTGCCCTCCAGGCGGGCGAGCGGCGCTACCGGGGGGTGCTCGACGCCATCCCGCAAATGGTCTGGGTGAGCGACCCCGGCGGCGGGGTGACGTACGTCAACGCCCAGCACCGCGAGCGGCTGGGGAGTGCGGGCGTGCGGGCGCGGGTCCACCCCGAGGACCGGGGCACGTACGCCCGGATGTGGCAGGACGCCTATGCGGGCGACGCCCACAGTCAGGGCGAGGTGCGGCTGGACCTGTCGGGGGAGGGGGGCGTGCCCGGCTACCGCTGGTTTACCCTGCGCGTCGCCCCCGTGCGCGGCGAGCGGGGGGAGGTGACGGAGTGGGTGGCCTCGGCGACCGACATCCACGACCGCCTCGTGGCCGAGCGGCTCGCCCAGCGCAACGAGGAACGCGCCCAGGGGGTCATCGAGGGCCTGCCGCAGATCGTGTGGCTCACCGATCCGCAGGGACGGCCCACCTACTTCAACCGCCGCTGGGCGGAGTACGTCGGGCCGGAGCGGGCGGGGGACACCTTCCTGACCCTGCTGCACCCCGGCGACCGCGCCGAGTACAGCGCGCGCTGGGCGGCGGCGGTGGCGTCGGGGCGGCCCTTCGAGGCCGAACACCGCCTGCTGGGCGCGGGTGGACACTACCGCACCTTCGTCACGCGCGGGCGGCCCGTGCGCGGAGCGGGCGGCGAGGTGCTGGAGTGGGTGGGCGCGAGCACCGACGTGGACGATCAGGTGCACGCCGAGGCGAGTGCGCGCCTCCTGGCCGACGTGTCCGAGCGGCTCTCGGCGCGCGCGGAGGACCCCCTGGCCGCGCGGCAGGGGCACTACCGGGCGGTGCTCGACCGCATCACCCTGCAACTCGCCGAGAGCGGGGCGCTGTGGGGGGCCGCGCCGGGGCTGCCCCTGCTCGCGGCCTCGCGGGTGGGGCAGGCGTGGCACGCGGCGGGGGTGCAGTCGGCGATGCGCGGCGCGCTGGAGGAGGTCGCGGGGGGGGGCGAGCCGCTCTTCGTGCGCTCCAGCCCCGTGCTCCACGAGGTCGGCGCGAGCGGGGCGGGCCTGTATCCCCTCACCGGGCGCGACGGCACCGCGCGCGGGGTGCTGGGGCTGACCTTTCGCCAGCCGCCCACCGACCGCGACCACGACCTCGCCCTCGAACTCGCCAAGAGGCTCGCCACCGCCCTCGACAACGACGCGCTGCGGCTCTCCGCCGAGGCCGCCCGCACCGATCTGGAGGCTCTCAACGCCTCGCTGGAGGAGCGCGTGGAGCAGCGCACCCTGGAGTTGCAGGACGCCAACCGCGAGCTGGAGGCCTTTTCCTACAGCGTCTCGCACGATCTCCGCACCCCGCTGCGGCACATCGTGGGCTTCGGGGACCTGCTGCGCAAGGACGTGCGGGGCGGCCTGAGTCCGAAGGGCGAGCGGTATCTGGGCGTCATCACCGACGCGGCGGGGCGGATGAGCCAACTCATCGACGACCTGCTGGAGTTCTCGCGGATGGGCCGCCAGGAACTCCGGCGCGGGCCGGTGGACCTGGGGGCCGTGGTCGCCGAGGCGTGGGCGGCGCTCGACCCCGACCGGGCGGGGCGGGAGGTGGAGACGCACTTCGCCCCGCTTCCCACCGTGCAGGGGGACGCCGCGCTGCTGACGCAGGTCTTCTCCAATCTGCTCGGCAACGCCCTGAAATACAGCCGCACCCGCGAGCGGGCGGTGGTGACGGTGACGGCGCAGACCGGGCCAGCCGAGGTCACGGTCACGGTGCGGGACAACGGGGTGGGCTTCGATCCCCGCTACGCGGATAAACTGTTCGGCGTGTTCCAACGCCTGCACCGCGCCGAGGAGTTCGAGGGCACCGGCATCGGCCTCGCCAACGTCCGCCGCATCGTCACCCGCCACGGGGGCCGCGTCCGCGCCGACGCCACCCCCGGCGAGGGCGCGAGCTTCCACGTCACCCTGCCGCTGGAGACCCCGCCCTTAGAGACGCTGCCGCCGGAGCCGCACGCTCCCGGCGCGGTGGAGATGGACCGGGCACCATGACCTCCTCCCAGCGCCCCACCCCCACCTCCGAGCGCACCCTTCCCGAACCCGGCGGGACGCTGCGTCTGCTGCACCTGGAGGACAACGAACTCGACCACGAACTCGTGGCCCTGCACCTGGAGAGCGACCTGGCCTGGAGCGTGCAGATCACGCGGGTGGAGGACGAACCCGACTTCCTGGCCGCGCTGGAATCGCACCGCCCGCACCTTGTCCTGAGCGACTACGCGCTGCCGAGCTACGACGGGCTGTCGGCCTACCACGCGGCGCACGCCTTCGACCCCAACCTGCCCTTCATCATCGTGACGGGCGCGATGGGCGAGGAGGTCGCGGTGGACACGCTGCGCCAGGGCGTGACCGACTACATCCTCAAGCAGCGGCTGGAGCGGCTGGCCCCCAGCGTGAAGCGCGCCATCGCCGAGGCCGACGCCAGAGAGCGCCGCGAACGGGCCGAGCAGGAGGTCCGCGAACTCAACCTCTCGCTTCAGGCCCGGCTGGAGGAGGTCGAGAGACTGCGCCGCATCGCCGAGGGGCAGCGGCAACGGCTGGAGGTGCAGGCCCGGCAACTGGAGGAGGCCCTGAACCTCCAGAAGACCTTCCTCGCCGAGACGAGCCACGAGCTGCGGACGCCCCTGACCGCCCTGCTGGGCTACCTGCGCCGGGCCGAGCGCGAGGCGGGCGGCTCCCAGACCCTGCTGGACGCCCAGCGCGTCGCCGAGAACATGACCCGGCTCGTCAACGACCTGCTGCAACTCTCGCGCGGCGAACTCGTGCAGGGCATCGAGATGCACTTCGTGAACGTGGGCAACATCGTCCGGCAGGTCGGGCGCGACTACGGGGTGAAGGCGAGTGCGCCGGACCTGGAGATCGTGGGCGACCCCGGACGCCTCACGCAGGTCTTCGTCAACCTCGTGAGCAACGCCATCCGCGTGTGCGGCAGCGCCGACCTCGTGAGCATCGAGGCCGATCAGAAAGGCGGGCATATCGAGGTCTGCGTCGTAGACCGTGGCCCCGGCGTCCCCGACCACATCAAGCCGCGCATCTTCGACAAGTTCTACCGGGGCAAGGAGGCGGGGTCGGCGGGCCTGGGCCTCACCATCGCCCAGCAGGTCACGCACGCCCACGGGGGCCACATCGACGTGCTCGACACGCCCGGCGGCGGCGCTACCTTTCGCGTCAGCCTGCCCCTCCCCGACGAGGACGAGGAGGACGAACTGGACGACTTCCTGACGCTGGGAGCGGACGATCTGACGGCGTGAGGAGTCGCCAGCCTCCAGTCGCCAGTCGCCAGGAAAAGACCGGGAGCCTGCCATCCCTTCCTCATCCCTCATTCCTCATCCCTTCCCCCACACGCTACCCTGCCCCCATGACCGCCCCCGACAAGAAGACCATGCACGTCACCTGGCTCGGCGAGCAACGCTACGTCGGCGTCAGCGCGAGCGGGCACCAGCTCCTCATCGACAACAGCCCCCTCAAGGTGGGCGTCTCCCCGATGGAGGCGCTGCTGGGGGCGCTGGCCTCCTGCACCGCCTACGACATCGTGGAAATTATGAAAAAACGCCGCACGCCCCTGACTGCCTACCGCATTGAGGTGGAGGGTGAGCGGGCGGAAACGGCCCCGAAGCGCTACACCCGCATCGTCGTGCGCCACATCGCCAGCGGCGAGGGTCTGACGGAAGAGGCGCTGAGCAAGGCCGCGCACCTCAGCCACGAGAAATACTGCTCGGTGGCGGCGACCCTCAACAGCGAGATCACGCTGGAGACGCGGGTGGAGTGAGGGGCGGGCTTTTCCTCACGTCCTCAAGCGGGCCTGAACCTCGGCGGCGGCGCGTTCGTCCCCGGCCTTCAGAAAGGCTGCGCCCGCGAGGTCGTACTCGCGGCGGGTCGCGTCCAGCTCGCCCTCCCGCGCGGCGAGGTCTCCCAACGCCCGGTGGACACAGCCGAGCGTCATAGGATCGTCGGCACTCCCAGCATCGGCGAGCGCGTCTGCCAACACTGCCCGCGCCGCCGCCACGTCTCCAAGAGCCAGAAGATTCACGCCGACCTCGTACCCGCTCACCGCGCGTTTGAAGGGGCGTTCGGCCTCCGGCAGGCTTTCGATCAGGACACGTTCCTCCGTGAACAGGCGCAGGGCCGCGCGGTGGTTCCCGGCCAGCCGTTCGACCATGCCGAGTTGGTGAACGAAAATGTGTTCGCCCGGTTCTCCCGCATGGACAGCACGCAGCCTGGCGTAGACCTCGCGCGCCGCGTCGAAGTGCCCATCGTGGGCCAGCGCGTATCCGAGTGCCATCTGCCCGGCACTGGAAGCGAGAAGGCGGGGTCGGCCTCCAAGAGCGACCGCGCGTCCGTGTTCCGGCCCTAGTCGATGGCCTTCCACACCTGTTCCAGCATGACCGGAGGATAGGCCCGTGCCGGGTGCTACGCTGCCCGCCGTGATCGAGCGTTACCTGACCCCCGAGATGAAGGCGCTGTGGAGCGAGGCGAGCAAGTACCGCGCGTGGCTGCGGGTGGAACTCGCCGCGATGGGGGCACAGGCGGCCCACGGCGAGGTTCCGCCCTCCGCCTTCGGGGCTTTGACCGCCCGCGCCGAGGCCGACCCCCTCGACGACGCCTTCGCCGTCCGGGTCGCCGAGATCGAGGCGGTCACGCGACACGACATCGTGGCCTTCACCCGCGCGCTGACCGAGCGGTACGGCGAGGAGGCCCGCTTCATCCACCACGGGCTGACGAGTACGGACGTGGTGGACACGGCGCAGAACCTGCTGCTGGACGAGGCGCTGGGGCTGATCGAGGCGGACGTGCGAGCCTTGCGGGAGGTCTGCCGTGCCCAGGCGGTCGCGCACCGGCACACGCCCACGGTGGGCCGCACCCACGGCATCCACGCCGAGCCGATGACCTTCGGCCTGAAGTTCCTGAACTGGATGGCGACGCTCGACCGCGACCTGGAGCGGCTGGCGGCGGCGCGGGGCCGGGTCCGGGTCGTCATGCTCTCCGGGTCGGTGGGCACCTACGCGCACGTCTCGCCGCGCATCGAGGAGGAGGTCGCCGCCGCGTGGGGCTGGCAGGCCGCGCCCGTCACCAACCAGACGCTCGCGCGCGACCGCCACGCGGAAGTTCTGAGTGCGCTCGCCATCCTCGGCACGACGCTGGAGAAGATCGCCGTCGAAATCCGGCACCTCCAGCGTTCCGAGGTGCGCGAGGCGATGGAACCGTTCGGCAAGGGGCAGACGGGCAGTTCGTCCATGCCGCACAAGAAGAATCCGATCCTGACCGAGAACGTGACCGGCTTCGCCCGGTTGCTGCGCGGCTTCCTCGTCACCGGGCTGGAGAACGTCGCCCTGTGGCACGAGCGCGACATCAGCCACTCCAGCGCCGAACGCGTCATCCTCCCCGACGCGACGAGCGCGGCGAGCTACGCCACCCGCCGCCTGACGGGCGTGCTGGAGGGCCTCGTGATCTTCCCCGAACGGATGCTGCGGAACCTGAACGACCTCGGCGGGCTGGTCTTCAGTCAGCGGGTCCTCCACGCCCTCATCGACGAGAAGGGCATGAGCCGGGAGGCGGCCTACGACCTCGTGCAGCGCCACGCGTTGAGGAGCTGGGAGACGGGCGAGGGCCTGCGCGACCTGTTGAGGAGTGACTCGGAGAACCCCTTGAGCGAGGCTGAACTCGACGACGCCTTCGACCTGGGGTGGTATCTGCGGCACGTGGGGGAGATTTACGGGCGATTCGGGTTATAAAAGATGCCGTGAAACAAATAGATGTTCGTGAAGGTGCCAGGAGGCAACATAGGATAGTCGGTCTCTTCTGCGTTCTGCAATGCTGGCAGCGCGGCCTGGATGGAGTCAGAATTAGTAGGGAGCAGTTAAAGCGTCTTCTAGGATTAGAGAAGTTCAAGACGGTTCGGTGTCAGTGGATGCTTGAGGACTTGGGCGAGTATTTCCAATACCGCAGAACCTACCCAGAAATCAAGGTAAGGCACCGCACGATTGATTTTGGGGACCGACCTTACACCTTTAGTACAGAGTCAATTGATGGCAGCCTTGAGTTTGTGGAGATTTCGAGAGTGAACTTTGAGAGCGCCAGCAGGATTGAGAGTCTCCTTATTTGGAAGATGATCAATTCAAAAGAGGAGGGCATTCTTGAGGCTTTCGCACCGTTTATGTCAGAGTCAGCAAACTACGACGAGAGGCTGATGTCCTCATACCTGTCCCTCTTATGTCAGGGACAGATTTCTCCCAGCCAACTCCCATCGCTCACGGAGTAATCTACCCGCATGGGCTTCCTCATTCGACTGCTCGTGAATGCGCTGGCGCTGTACCTCGTGACGCGGGTGTACACGGGTGTCACCTTCGCGCCGGGGGCGGGGGCGGGGTCGGTCCTGCTCGCCGCGCTCGTGCTGGGGGTGGTCAACGCCCTCATCCGACCCGTGCTGCTGCTCCTGAGTCTGCCGGTGAACGTGCTGACGCTGGGCCTGTTCACGCTGGTGGTGAACGGCGTGGTGCTGTGGCTGGTGGCGGGCGTGACGGCGCTGGACGTGGCGAGCTTCGGGGCGTCGATCATCGGGGCGCTCGTGCTGGCGCTCATCTCGTGGATTCTCGACCTCATCCTGGGGGCGTCGGGGCTGGACGGGGGCCGCGATTGACTCCGGCGACCACTCCCCGCCTCGTGACCACGGCGGAGGACCTGCGTACGGCGCTGGCGAACGCGGGCCGCGTCGGCCTCGTCCCCACGATGGGGTATCTGCACGAGGGCCACGCCACCCTGATGGAGCGGGCGCGGGCGGAGTGCGATACCGTGGTGGTCAGCGTCTTTGTCAATCCCCGGCAGTTCGGCCCACGGGAGGACCTGGGCCGCTACCCGCGCGACCTGGGCCGTGACCTCCACGTGGCGGGCGCGGCGGGGGCCGACCTGCTCTTCCACCCGGACGTGGGAACGATGTACCCGCCCGGCTACGCCACGAACGTCTCCGTGGGCGGCGTGTCGGAACCGCTGGAGGGCAGCCTGCGGCCCGGCCACTTCGACGGGGTGGCGACGGTGGTGCTCAAGCTGCTGAACCTCGTGCGGCCAGACCGGGCGTACTTCGGGGAGAAGGACTGGCAGCAGCTCGCCGTGGTGCGCCGGATGGTGCGGGACCTCAACGTCCCTGTGGAGGTCGTCGGCGTGCCCACCGTGCGGGAGGCGTCGGGGCTGGCGCTCAGCAGCCGCAACAGCTACCTCACGGCGGGGCAGCGGGAGCGGGCGGCGGTCCTTTCGAAGGCGCTGCGGGCGGTGCAGACGGCGGCGATGGGCGGCGAGCGGGACACGGCGCGGCTGCGTCAGGTGGGGCTGGACGTGCTCGCGGGGGAGCCTGAGCTGACGCTCGACTACCTCGCGGTCGTGGACGGTGACATGGCCGAAAGAGAACGTGTGGAGAATGACCCCATGACCCGCGTGCTCGTGGCCGCCCGGATGTTCGGCGTGAGGCTCATCGACAACCTGCCCCTCCTGCCCGACGCCGAACCGGACGCCGGAGCGGGCGCGTGACGCTCGACGACCTGCTGCGCGAGATGGTCGCCCGGCGGGTGTCGGACGTTCACCTTCAGGTCGGCAGCCCGCCGATGGGCCGGGTGGACGGGGCGCTCGTGGCCTTTGGGACGCAGGCCTTGACGCCGCCCGAGACCCGCGCGCTCGCGCAGTCGCTGCTGACCGCCGACCAGTGGGACGACTTCGAGTACCGCAACGAGGTGGACCTCGCCTACAGCGTGTCCGGCCTCGCGCGCTTCCGCTGCAACATCTTCCGGCAGCGCGGGGCGGTGGGCGTGGTCATGCGGATCGTCTCCGACACCGTGCCGGGCTTCGAGACGCTCGGCCTCCCGGTGGACGTGATGCGCGATTTCGCCTCGGCCCCGCGCGGCCTGATCCTCGTGACCGGCCCCACGGGCAGCGGCAAGACGACCACGCTCGCCTCCCTCGTGGACCACATCAACCGCACGTATCCCTACAACATCATCACCCTCGAAGACCCCATCGAGATTCTGCACCGCAACCGCCGGAGCCTCGTCGTGCAGCGCGAGATCGGCACCGACACCCGCGACTTCCGCACGGCCCTCAAGTACGCCCTGCGGCAGGACCCCGACGTGATCATGATCGGCGAGATGCGCGACAAGGAGACGGTGGAGGCGGCCCTCACCGCCGCGCAGACCGGGCACCTCGTCCTGAGCACCCTGCACACCCAGGACGCCGTGCGGTCGGTCAACCGCATCATCGACCTCTTTCCGCCCTACGAGCGCAACCAGATTCGCCTGCTGCTCGCTGAGTCCCTGGTCGGCATCGTCAGCCAGCGCCTCCTGAAGCGGGCCGACGGGCTGGGCCGCGTCCTCGGCACCGAGGTCCTGATCGCCACGCCCCTCGTGCGCGAGTCCATCAAGGACGAGGAGAAGACGGCGCTGATCAAGGACGCCATGATCGAGGACAACCTGCGCGGGATGCAGACCTTCGATCAGCACCTCGTCTTGCTCTACCGCCACCGCCTGATCACCATGCAAGACGCCCTGGACGCGGCCACCAGCCCCCACGAACTCAAGCTGATGGTGAATCAATCGGGCATGGCGTACTAGAGTCCTGCGAACGTCGCAGAAGGCAGAGGGCAGGGGCGCGCGTGGTCTGCCTTTGCCCTCTGCCTTTGCCCTCCTGCATCCCCATCGTCCCGCCGACGGTGCCCCACCCCACCTATACTCCCGCCATGATCGGCATGAACGGCGCTGCCCCCACCTACGCCCAGGAGGTCGCGGCGGTCGCGGCGAAGCTCCGGGACCATCCCGGCCCCATCGTGGTGCTCAGCCACGAGAATCCCGACGGCGACGCGCTGGGCAGCGTCCTGGGCCTCGCGCGGGCGTTGCGTCGCCTCGGCAAGACGGTCCTCGCGCCGATGGACGTGCCGCGCTACCTGCGCTTTCTGCCGGGGCCGGGGGAGCTGGGCGAGCCGCTGGCCGAGTGGCCGGAGGGTGCCCTTGCCGCCGTGCTGGACGTGGACAACAACGACCCCGCGCGGGTGGCGGGCGCGGACCTCGCCACCTTCGCGGGGGAGGTCGTGAACGTGGACCACCACGGCACGAACCGAAGGAGGGCGGCGGCCCTGCTGGTGGACCCCGCCCAGCCCGCCACCGCGATGATGGTCGCCGACCTCGTGGACGCGCTGGGCGTGCCGTGGTCGGAGGAGATCGCCACGCCGCTGATGCTCGGCCTGAACACCGATACGGGGTCGTTCCGCTTCTCCAGCGTGACGCCCGCAACCTTCGAGAGCGCCGCCCGCCTGCTCGCGCACGGGGCGCGGCTGGGCTGGATCAACGAGCAACTGGGCCAGAACCCGCGCACCTACTACCTGCTGCTGCGCGAGGTGCTGGGAACGCTGGAGTTCGGGCACGGCGGGCGGGTGGTCCTCGCGCGGGTGGACGAGGCCATGCTGGAGCGTGCGGGCGCGTCGTGGGAGGACGTGGAGTCGTACTCGGGCCTGCTGAGAAACGCCGAGGGGGCCGACCTCGCCGTGATCGCCAAGGACTACGGCGACCGGGTGAAACTCTCCCTGCGCTCACGGGGCAACGTCAGCGCGCAGAACATCGCCGTGGCGCTCGGCGGGGGCGGACACGTTCCGGCGGCGGGAGCATCGGTGCCCCTCCCCTACTCCGAAATGCGAACACAGTTGGACGCCGCCATCGGGGCCGAACTCGCGCGGGCGGACGCGCTGGCGGCGGGGGGCTGAGCGTTGGAACCTCGTTGAACTTCCTCGAAATCGAAAGAGGGCAGGCATTGCCTGCCACCCCTCTCCCGTAAACGCTTGATGTGAACTGCGAATCGGGCAAAAGGGGAGTTTTTAGCGTCCGGCAGGAGGACGAGCGGTGCTCGTCACCCCTCTCCCCGGCCCTCTCCCGCAAGGGGAGAGGGAGAAAAACAAGTGGTTCCGAGCCTTCCTCTCAGGATTGAGAGAAGAGGGCGGACCCGCGCGGCCACGCCCCCTCTCCCTGTACCGGCGGTCAGTCCAGCACGAGTTGAATCCCGGCCAGTTCGTCCACAGGCAAGCCCCACGTGTTCATCCCGGCGATGAAGGGGTCGGGGTCGAACTCCTCGACGTTGTGAACACCGGGTTTGAACCACGTCCCCCTCAGCATCAGCATCGCGCCGATCATGGCGGGCACCCCCGTCGTGTACGAGACGCCCTGCGCCTGCACCTCGCGGTAGCACTCGGCATGGTCCTTGACGTTGTAGACGAAGTGAACCCTGTCCGGCTCGCCGTCCTTGCCGACTCCGCGCGCCTGCACGCCGATGCACGTTTGCCCGGTGTAGCCCTCCGCCAGCGATTCGGGCGCGGGCAGCACCGCCTTCAGGAACTCGATGGGCGCGATCTTCATGCCCTGGAAGTTGATCGGCTCGATGCTCGTCATGCCGACCGCCTCCAGGACGGAGAGGTGCTTGATGTACGCCTCCCCGAAGGTCATCCAGAAGCGGGCGCGTTTGATCGTCGGGAAGTTGAGCACCAGCGATTCGAGTTCCTCGTGGTACAGCACGAAGCTCTTGCGGGTGGCGACCTTCGGGTAATAGATGTCCTGCGCGATTTCGAGGGGCCGGGTCTCCACCCACTCGCCGTTCTCCCAGTAGCGCCCGTTCGCGGTGATCTCGCGGATGTTGATCTCCGGGTTGAAGTTGGTGGCGAACGCCTTGCCGTGGTTGCCGTTGTTGCAGTCCACGATGTCGAGGTAGTGAATTTCCTGAAAGTGGTGTTTGGCGTGGTGGGCGGTGAAGACGTTCGTCGCGCCGGGGTCGAAGCCGCAGCCGAGGAGGGCCATCAGCCCCGCCGCCTCGAAGCGTTCGCGGTAGGCCCATTGCCAGTGGTACTCGAACTTCGCCACGTCACGCGGCTCGTAGTTGGCGGTGTCGAGGTAATGCACGCCCGTCTCCAGGCAGGCGTCCATGATCGTGAGGTCCTGGTAGGGCAGCGCCACGTTGATGACGAGTTCCGGCCCGAAGGAGCGGATCAGCGCGGCGAGTTCGGGCACGTTGTCGGCGTCCACGGCGGCGGTCGTGAAGCGCGTTTTGCTCTGCGGAAAGTGTTCGTGAATCTCGGCTACGATCTTGTCGCACTTGCTCACGGTGCGGCTGGCGAGCAGCACCTCCGTGAACACGCTGTCGTTCTGGGCGCACTTCTTGGCGACGACGTTGCCCACGCCGCCCGCCCCAATGATGATGACTCGGCTCATGTCGGGAGCCAGTGTACCCCGCGTTCCCACTCCGGCCCGCCGGCGGAGGCCCGCGCGCTAGCCTGCCTCCCATGCGGAGCTTCGTGTGGATTCTCGTGGGGTTCCTCGCCTTTGTCGGAATCCTGATCGCCGTCTTCTCGTGGCAGGGCCGCGCGGCGCGCGAGTACGGGCTGGAGGCGGTGCGGGCAGCGCAGGAACGGAACCTGACGCCGGGCGGGGAGGAAGGGCTGAACTGCGCCGAAATCCTGAACCGTCTGCCGCCCGAACCCGTGGAGCGGTGCGTGGTCGGGCTGGAGGACGGGAAGTTGACGGCGACGCTGACGCTGGAGGGGAACCGGGTATTTCGCGTCTCGCCGTAGACGATTCGTGCCAGCATGGGCCATGCAGAAGGTCAAGGGACCCGCTCTCACGCCGCCTGCTCCGGCGCGAATTTGGGTGTTGCTGGCGAGCGAGGCCAGCACGGCGGTCGTCTTCCGGCGCGGTCCCTCCCGCTGGACGCGGCTCTACCTGTGGGACACGCGCACGGACACCTTCATACCCGGTTCGTGGTTCACGGGACGGTTATACGAGTTGCTGAGCGACCTGTCGCCGGACGGTCTGCACCTCGTCTACCTCGCTCGCAACGAGTCCAAGCGGCGGCAGGAGCGGGCTGAGGCTGAGCTTGGAGTCGACAATTTTTGGGCCTGGACCGCCGTTTGTCATCCGCCGAGGGTCAAGGCCATTGGCTTATGGAATGCCAACGATGGCTTCAGCGGAGGAGGAATCTTCGCGGACAACGGCACGCTCTGGCTCCACCACGACTTCAAGCTGTCGGACAAGATGGTTTCTCTGCGTCAGCCTCCGAACCTGCGGGTCGTCCTCAGCCCGCAAGGTTCTCGACAAGTCATTTGGCTAGAAGCCATGAAGCGCACAGGTTGGCGTGTCTCGCAGATGCCACAAACAGGAAATTGGGAAACGTTCAAACCCCCGCTGGTCCTACAAAAGAAGAAGCTCGAACTTCGTGTTCTGGGACGCCGAATGCGCCTTGCAGGCTTTCTCCAAGAGTATGTGTGGCACGGCCCCCAACCCCAGCCCGGTCTTCAAGGTGCGTCGTGGGCGGACATAGATCGTCAGGGCCGACTCGTGTACGCGCGGGAGGGTCGCCTCTACGCGGCCACTCCAGAAGGCGAGCAGGAGTTGGCGAATCTGAACGACGATCAGCCGCCGGGCCGTCCAGCCGAGTCTCCCGAGGAGGGTACGCTCCACCGATGACCCCTCCCGACTCCACCCTCGCCGACCTCTACCTCTCCGACGTGCGCGGGCGGATGCGTGGCGTGAAGGCGCTCGGGGAGGGGGCGCTCGCCCAACTGACAGACGGCGAGGTGGACACCGTGCTGTCGCCGGGTGGGAACAGCGCCGGGGTCCTCGTGCGGCATCTGGCGGGCAACATGCGCTCACGCTGGGGCGGCCTGCGCTCGGGCTACGTGGCAGGGGCGGAGGGCGAGACACTGGGGCGCGACCGGGACGCCGAGTTCGGGGATGCTCATCTCACCCTGCCGGAGCTGTGGGCCGAGTGGGAGGACGGGTGGAGGGTGTTTCTGGAGGCGCTGGACCACCTCGCACCCGCCGATCTCACCCGGACGCTGACGATCCGGGGCGAAGCCCACACGGTTCTGGAGGCCATTCAGCGGCAGGTCGCACACTACAGCGGGCACGTCTACCAACTCGTCTTTCTCGTCAAGACGTTGCAGGGTGAGGAGTGGGAGACGCTGAGCATCCCACGCGGCGGGTCGGCGGCATTCAACGTGGAGATGCGGGAGCGGCACGGCTTGTCTTGAGGCCCGCCCTCCTCCCAGGCGGGACGGCGCTAGCCTGCCCCTCATGACCACCGACGGCCTGCCCGAGCGTTTCGACATCCTGGTTCACCCCGCCCGCGAGTTGCGCGGCGAGTTGCGGGCGCAGCCGAGCAAGAATTACACGACCCGCTACCTCCTCGCGGCGGCGCTGGCAGAGGGCGAGACCCGCGTGGTCGGCGTGGCGACGAGCGAGGACGCGGAGGCGATGCTGGGCTGCCTGCGCAACTGGGGCGCGGGCGTGGAGCGGGTCGGGGAGGACGCCGTGGTGCGCGGCTTCGGGGCGAGTCCCCGTGCGGGCGTGACCCTTAACTCTGGCAACGCGGGTGCCGTCGCCCGGTTCCTGATGGGTGTGGCGGCGCTGACCACGGACACGACCTTCGTGACCGACTACGCCGACTCGCTGGGGCGCAGGCCGCAGGGCGACTTGCTGGAGGCGCTGGAGCGGTTAGGCGCTCGGGTCACGAGCCGGGACGGGCGACTTCCCATCACGATCAGCGGCCCGGTGCGCGGTGGCTTGGTCCAGATCAGCGCCGAACGCTCCAGCCAGTACGCCTCCGCGCTGATGTTCCTCGCGCCGCTGCTGCCAGACGGGCTGGACCTGCGGCTCACGGGTCAGATCAAGAGCCATGCCCCGCTGCGGCAGACGCTCGACACGCTCGCGGCCTTTGGCGTCACGGCGAGCGCGTCGGAGGACCTGAGCCGCGTCACCATCCCCGGCGGGCAGACGTACCGGGCGGGCCGCGTCCTCGTGCCCGGTGACTATCCCGGCAGCGCGGCGATTCTGACGGCGGCGGCCCTCCTCCCCGGCGAGGTGACGGTGACGAACCTGCGGGCGGACGACCTTCAGGGCGAGCGCGAGGCCGTGGACGTGCTGCGCGAGATGGGCGCGGACATCGTGCGGGAGGGCGACCGGGTGACGGTGCGCGGCGGGCGGCCCCTGCACGCCGTCACGCGCGACGGGGACGGCTTCACCGACGCGGTGCAGGCGCTGACCGCCGCCGCCGCATCCGCCGAGGGCGTCACGACGTGGGAGAACGTGGCGACCCTGCGCCTCAAGGAGTGCGACCGCATCAGCGACACGCGGCGGGAGTTGCAGCGCCTCGGCCTGACGGTGAGCGAGACGCATGACAGCCTCACGGTGACGGGCACATCCCGGCTGGCGGGCGGCGTCACGGCGGACGGGCACGGCGACCACCGGATGATCATGCTGCTCACCCTGCTGGGGCTGCGGGCCGACTCTCCCCTGCGCGTCACGGGCGCGCACCACATCCGCAAGAGCTACCCCGGCTTCTTCGGGCATCTGGAGGCGCTGGGGGCACGGTTCGAGTACGTGGAGGCGACGGCAAAGGTGTAGGGCGAGGGGCCGCCGGACGACTCCCGACGGCCCCTCGGTCAAGGCGAAGCTCTCAACCCGCCCACATGCTCCGGGCACCGTCCAGCTCGGCACCCCCGTTGTCCTTGACCTCCACCGCCAGCCCAGAAGCCGCGCCGAGCGTCAGCGCCGCGAACAGCGCCAGAATCATCTTCTTCATTCTTCCACCTCCCTCCCCCTTGTGAAGTTGTTCTCAGTGTACGGATGCGTTGGGGGGTGTCCGCCGCACATCTGCTCACCCACCTAAACCCTAGCTTTATATAGCACTCATTATTTTGTCAACAGGTGCCAGCTCATTCCCCACCTCTCATCCCCCTGTGGTGAACTTTTTCCCATGTGGAGCAGAACGAAAACGACGTTGCTGGTGGGTGCCCTCTCCCTCGTCGGGGTGGCCGGGGCGCAGACCCCCGACCTGACGGTGCCGAACGGCTTCAAGGTGACGGTCTTCGCGCAGGGCTTCGAGCAACCGCGTTTCATGGCGGTCGCGCCGAACGGGGACGTGTTCGTCTCGGACCCGCGCGCCGGGACGGTGACGGTACTGCCCGACCGGGACGGGAACGGGCAGGCGGACGGCAGGACGGTCTTCGCGTCGGGTCTCAACCGCCCGCACGGGCTGGCCTTCCATAACGGCTTCCTGTACGTGGCGAACACGGATGGAGTGGTGCGCCTCGCGTACCGGTCGGGCGACACGCGGGCGAGCGGCGGCCCGCGCACCGTCGTCCGTCTGCCCCCGAACGGCGGACACTGGACGCGCACGGTGGAGTTCGGCCCCGACGGGCGGATGTACGTCTCCACTGGAAGCACCTGCAACGTCTGCGTGGAGGAGGACGGGCGACGCGCCGCCGTGTGGGTCTACGACGCGGACGGCGGGAACGGCAAGCCCTACGCGACGGGCCTGCGGAATGCGGTCGGGCTGGAGTGGTACGGCGGTGCCCTGTACGCCACCAACAACGGGCGCGACATGCTCGGCGACAATATCCCGCCGGAGGGCTTCTACCGGACGCGGGCGGGCGGCTTCTACGGCTGGCCGTACTGCTACACCACGCGGGCGGGACAGCCCCAGGTCTGGGACAAGGACTTCGGGCAGAGGAGCGCCGACGTGTGCAAGGCGGCCACCCCCGCCTTCGCCCTGACGACCGCGCACTCGGCACCGCTGGGCCTCGCCTTCTATCACGGCAAGACCTTCCCGCAGAACTACCGGGGAAAGATGTTCGCCGCCCTGCATGGAAGCTGGAACCGCAGCACCAGGAGCGGCTACAAGGTCGTCACGGTAGACCCGGAGACGGGCCGCGTCACGGACTTCCTGACCGGCTTCCTGCGTGGACAGACTGTGCTGGGCCGACCCGTGGACCTCGTGGTGGCGCGTGACGGCTCGCTGCTGCTGACAGACGACGGCGAGGGGCGGGTGTACCGGATTCAGTACACGGGGGGCTAGGAGTCGCCAGTCGCCAGGTGCCAGTCGCCAGCAAGAGAAAGGGACGCTCTCCTCTGGGAGTCAACTTGTACCGGGTCACGAGATGGCCCGGTTTTTCTTCCCGGTCAGGGAGGAGGGCAACCGCCGCGCTAAGATTGTGAGTATGACCATCGCCATCGTGACGGACTCCACGAGCGACCTCACTCCCGAGGTCTGTGGGCAACAGGGCATTCGGAGCGTGCCGCTGTACGTGCTGTTCGACGGCAAGATGAACAGGGACGGCATCGACATCCGGCCCGCCGACCTGTTCAAGGGACTGAAGGAGGGCAAGAAGACGCCCAGCACGTCGCAGCCCAGCCCCGCCGAGTTCGCCGCCGTGTACGGGGAGGCGCTGGAGAGCGCGGACGAGGTGCTGAGCATCCACATCAGCGGCCAACTGTCGGGTACGGTGGGGAGCGCGCGGCTGGCGGCGCAGGATTTCGGGGGCCGGGTGACGGTGGTGGACAGCCGCTCGGCGAGCCTGGGGCTGGGAATGCCGGTGCTGCGCGCCGCCGGGCTTGCCCGCGAGGGCCGCCCCCTGGCCGAGATCGTGGCCGAGCTGGAGCGGGTCGCGGCGAAGGCCGACCTCCGCTTCACGGTGGACACGCTCGACTTCCTGCGGATCAACGGGCGCATCGGCGGGGCGCAGGCCCTCCTCGGCAGCCTGCTCAACATCAAGCCCATCCTGACGGTCAAGACCGGACGGGTGGAGTCGGGCGGGCGCGTGCGCGGGCACAAGAAGGCGCTGGCCGACATCGTGGACCACATCCGCCGCTACAGTGAGGCGAACGGCGGCGCGCGGGTGGCCTTTCTCTGCACCCTCGGCGGCGAGGACTACCTGCGCGAAATCCGCGCGGGGGTGAGTGGCGTGAACTTCGTAGACCTCGGCGACCACCAGATCGGGGCCGTGATCGCCACCCACACTGGGCCGGGCACGATGGGCGCGGCGCTGGAACCGCTGACGGCGTAAGGGGAAGGGGAACTGGGCGATCAGCAGGAGGGGCGGAGGCGGAAGCTTTCGCCCTCTTTGCCATCGCTCACGGCCCTGGCTCACCGCCCGGTGTCCGTGTCCGGCTGAGGAAGCTTGGTAGAAGAGGGGCCTCATCAAGAAGACCTGCGCCGGAACGCCTGCGGTGTCCATCCCCTCCCAGCCCTCCCCGTAAACACTCGATGTGAATTGCGGCTTCCGGAGAGGGCGCGTTGTCGTCTGGCAGCAGGACGGGGATGCTCGTCGCCCCTCTCCCCGGCCCTCTTCTGTAAGGCGGGAGGGGCAGAACATCCCGGTGTTCCGGCTGGATGGGTCGTCAGGCCCGACTTCTCAACCCGGCCCCGACGGCGGCTCTTCCCTCCGCGACGAACGCCCTACGCCGCGTCGCTCTTCTCCAGTCTGGCGAAGATCATGCGGCCCACGTTGGTCTGCACGTTGTTCACGACGAGGACGCGGATGGGCTTGCCGCGCAGTTTGAAGCCGTCCTCCACGACGACCATCGTGCCGTCCTCCAGATAGCCCACACCCTGCCCCTGCTGCTGCCCGCCCTTCGTGACGGTGACGGTGAGGGAGTCCCCGGCCTGCACCTGGGGCCGCAGGGCGACGGCGAGGGCGTGGACACTCAGGACCGTCAGGCCGTGCAACCGGGCGATCTTGCCGAGGCTGCCGTCGTTGGTGAGAATCTGCGCGTTCGTCTCGCGGGCGAAGCGCACGAGCTTGTCGTCCACGGTAATCAGCGTGGGGTCGTCCCAGTCCTCCACGCGCAGGGGCCGCACGCCGCGCAGTTCCTCCAGCACCCCGAGGCCGCGTTTGCCGCGCGTGCGCTTCTGCGCGTCCGCATGGTCGGCGAGGAGTTGCAGCTCGCGCAGCACGAAGCCGGGCACGACGAGTTCACCCTCCAGAAAGCCGCTGCGGGCGAGGTCGAGAACGCGTCCGTCGATAATCACGTTCGTGTCGAGGACCTTGCCGCCGGGCGGACGCCGCGCGGGCGGGGGCGCGAACAGGGCGAACGACTCCGCGTGCCGCAGGGCGAAGGGGACGAAGAAGGCCGCCAGCAACAGCGTCACCAGCACGCTCCACAGCCAGGAGTAGAAGGGCAGACCCCGCAGCAGGTTGCCCAGCAGCACGCTCAGCAGCAGGGCGACCAGCAGCCCGAAGGTCGCCGCCGCCACGCTCCGGGGCGAGAGGCCACCGTACCAGCGCGTCAGCCTCCCCCACCCCCCGGCGGCCAGCCGCTCCGCACGGGGAGCGAGCAGCGACGCGGCGAGCGCCCCCGCCAGCATCAGGCTGAGGGTATTCACACGCGCCAAGTCGGGGTCACCCGCACCGGATTCGAGCGCCCGCCCCACGCCCCACCCGGCGAGCAACCCCAGCAAGATCAGACCCAGCCGCAGCGCCAGCACGTTGTCTATGTTAACGCGGCGGGGGGTGTTCGTCCGAAGAAGTGATGGCAAGGAGCGCCCCGCAACTCCTCCCCGCTCCTCATGGGTCATCACACCCGGCTCACCACTCTTCCCCCCCGGCGGGTAGCATGTCCCCCATGCGTCAATTTTCCCACGCGGTCCGTGTCGCGGGCCTGATCCTCGCTGGCCTCGCCGGGGGGGCCGCCGCCCAGGGCACGGCTCCCGCCACTCCCGCCACCCCTCCTGCCGCGCCCGCCCCGTCCGCCGCACCCGCCCAGCCTGCCACAGCTCAGCCCGG
This sequence comes from Deinococcus sp. YIM 134068, assembly GCF_036543075.1. Taxonomy (NCBI): domain Bacteria; kingdom Thermotogati; phylum Deinococcota; class Deinococci; order Deinococcales; family Deinococcaceae; genus Deinococcus; species Deinococcus lichenicola. The sequence continues at coordinate 195,003 of NZ_JAZHPF010000004.1, read as the reverse complement.
CTCCAGGGCGTCGGCGGCCACGGTGCGGGTCGTGAGCAGCGTCGCCGTGGAGATCAGCGGGGCCGTGCGCGGGCAGATCGTGTCGTGCCCGGCGACCCTGCGGGTCAGCCCCTCGGCGGTGTGCCTGTACGTGCAGAGTCCGCCCGCCTCGCTGCGCCCCCTCGTGCGCGGCAAGCTCGGTGCCCGTGCTCTCGGCGACTGGAGGACGGCGGGGCAGGCCAGCTCGCTGCCCGTGTCGGCCACCCCGAACGGCCCGCTGGGGGCCTACGTCCTCCTCACCGCCCTGAGCGACCGCGAGACGCTGCTCGTGGTGGACGCCCCGAACCCCGCCGCCGCGCAGGCCGCGCCGCGTGGTCCCGTGCCCGTGGGCGTGGTGAGGGGGCAGCCCTACGTGCTGGGCCGCGACCTCGTGGGCGTCGTCACCGTGACCTCGCTGGGCGCGGGCAAGTTCCGCCTCGCGCGGGGCGGCGGCCAGCCCCTCACCGTCACCGTGGGCCAGAAGATCGCCCAACTTGGCACGGGCAGCGTCGAACTCCCCCTGCTTCCGGCCACCGACGGGCGCAACCTGATCTTCCCGCTCTCCGGCCTGCGCGCGCTGGGCTGCACCTTCACGCCCGCCGGGCAGAACGTGACGGTGGCGTGCGGGGGCGCGAGCGTGGGACTGCGCCCGATTGTGTTCTAGCGGTCAGCGGTCAGCGGTCAGCACTCAGGAAAACACGGCCTTCCTCCTTCTCCCCTCGTGGGTGACTCGGAGAGCTGCGGAGCAGAGGGCCGGGGTGAGGGGGCGACGTGACGGCTTCACGGCCCTCTCCCCACATATGCCCCCCAACCCGCCCAACTCCCCGCTCAGACAGCGTTCACCCCGCCTTGAGGCTCGTGTCACGACGGACCGGCACCGGGCGGGGTGCGGCATCATGCGGGGCAAGGAGGCAATCCATGAGCATCTTTGACCGACTGTCCCGGCTGCTGCGCGCCAACGTCAACGACCTCATCAGCCGGGCGGAGGACCCCGGCAAGATCATCGATCAGGCCCTGCGCGACATGCGCGAGGCGTACACGGAGGCGCGGGCGGAGGTCGCCGAGTCGCTGAGCCAGAGCATGAAGCTGGAGCGCGAGGCGAACACCAACCGCCGACTCGCCGAGGAGTACGGGAAGAAGGCGGAGGAGGCCCTGCGTGGCGGCAACGAGGAGCTGGCCCGCGAGGCGCTCCGGCGCTCTCAGAACCACCAGGACCTCGCCAAAGGTTTTGAGGAGCAGGTCAGCGTGCAGCGCGGCACGGTGGACGGCCTCAAGACGCAACTGCGGGCGCTGGAGGCCAAGATCGACGAGATGGAGTCCAAGAAGACCCTGCTCGCCGCCCGGCAGAAGACCGCGCAGGCGGGCGCGACCCTCGACCGGGTGAGCGGTTTCGATCAGGCGGGGGGCGCGATGGACGCCTTCGAGGAGATGGAGCGCAAGGTCGCCGGGATGGAGGACCGCAACCGCGCCATGACCGAGCTGCGCGAGGAGAACGACCTCGACGCGCAACTGCGGAACCTGGGCCGCGACCGCGAACTCGACGACGCCTTTGCGGCCCTCAAGGCGCGGGTGCAGGGGCAGGGTGGGGACAAGCAGGGGTGAAGTGGGGGCTGGGGGGCGCTGGGGGGCAGCCAGCGGCCAGCTTCCAGCCGCCAGCAAAGGCAGAAGAAATGAGCAGGAGGGGCGCGGAGGTTCGCGTGTCCCTCCTGCTCATTTCCCATGACATAGCCACAGCCTCTCACAGACACCCGCGAAAGTCGCAGAGGGCAGGGGGCTTGTGCTGTTGGCCTTCAGCCTTCGGCCTTTTACCTTCTGCGCCTCCCAGCACCCACATTCGCGGAAGGTCTCCTGTGAGTTGGCGCGTCCCACCCTGACAAAGGCACCCGTGAACGGTTCGTCAGCCCAACTTCAGGAATGCTGACAGAATGGGGCCGATGCCGTCTTCTACCCTCTTTCCCATGCGAGGCCGCGTTCTCCTGCTCGCCCTGCCGCTCGTGGCGGCGCTGGGGGCCTGCGCGCCCGCCGCCTCCCGCACCGCCGCGCCGCCCGTGCAGGCGAGCACGCCCGTGGGCCGCGTGTCGTTCTACCCTGCCGAGACGGGCCTGACGTGGAGCTATCTGCCGGAGGGTGAGGCGGCGGGCGGAACCCCCTACACGCTGCGAACGCTGGGGCCGACCGTGTTCGCGGGGCAGGCGGTCCTCGCCACCCAACTCACCGGGCGCGGGGCCGACCAGACGTGGTATCGGCGGGTGGACGCGGGAGGTGTGCGGCTCCTCGGCTTTCGTAAACCCGGCGCGACCGTGCGCCTCGACCCCGCGTGGACGGAGGCCCCCGCCGAGGGCGCGTGGCGCGTGGGCCTCTCGTGGGCGGGCGAGAGCCGCGTGACGGTCACGAGCGACGACGGACAGGTGCAGGCGCAGGGCACCCTGCGTTACCGCTATGACGTGCAGGACCGCCGCCGGGTGAACACGCCCGCCGGAGCCTTCGACGTGTGGGTCGTCACCCGGCAGATCACGGACGACGTGGGCGGGCTGGTGGCAGGAGCACAGCCACAGGCCCAGCAACTGTGGTTCACACCCTTCGTGGGCGACGTGCGGACGCCGGAGGGATTGTTGCTGACGGGGCGGAACTTCAATGCACGTTAAGGGAAGCGTTCCCGCACGTGGGACATTCGGAGGGGCGAACGTCCTTACGCTCGTGGGAAAGGGAGGCCAGCCATGAGCGAGCCGACGATCATCCCGGCCCTGTCCCCGGTGAGCCGCACGCCGCTGCTCGACCGGGTGGACAGCCCGGAGGACCTCAAACAACTCTCGCGGGAGCAGTTGCCCCTCCTCGCCGCCGAACTGCGGGACGAGATCGTGCGCGTCTGCTCGGTGGGCGGCCTGCACCTGGCGAGCAGTCTGGGCGCGACCGACCTCATCGTGGCGCTGCACTACGTCCTGAACTCGCCGCGCGACCGCATCCTCTTCGACGTGGGGCATCAGGCCTACGCGCACAAGATGCTGACGGGCCGCCGTGCCCAGATGCCGACCGTGAAGAAGGAGGGCGGGCTGTCGGGCTTCACGAAGGTCAGCGAGAGCGAACACGACGCGATCACGGTGGGGCACGCGAGCACCAGCCTCGCGAATGCCCTCGGCATGGCCCTCGCCCGCGACGCGCAGGGGCAGGAGCACAAGGTGGCCGCCGTCATCGGGGACGGCTCGCTGACGGGCGGAATGGCCCTCGCCGCGCTGAACACCATCGGCGACATGGGCCGCAGGATGCTGATCGTCCTGAACGACAACGAGATGAGCATCTCCGAGAACGTCGGCGCGATGAACAAGTTCATGCGTGGCCTTCAGGTCCAGAAGTGGTTCCAGGAGGGCGAGGGCGCGGGCAAGAAGGCGGTGCAGGCCGTCAGCAAGCCCCTCGCCGACTTCATGAGCCGGGCCAAGAGCAGCACGCGGCACTTCTTCGACCCCGCGAGCGTGAACCCCTTCGCGGCGATGGGCGTGCGCTACGTCGGCCCGGTGGACGGGCACAACGTTCAGGAACTCGTGTGGCTGATTGAGCGGCTGGTGGACCTCGACGGGCCGACCATCCTCCACGTCGTCACGACGAAGGGCAAGGGCCTGAGCTACGCCGAGGCCGACCCGATCTACTGGCACGGGCCGGGCAAGTTCGACCCGGCGACCGGGGAGTTCAAGCCGAGCGACGCCTACTCGTGGAGCGCGGCGTTCGGGGACGCGGTGACGGAACTGGCGAAGACCGACCCGCGCACCTTCGTCGTCACGCCCGCCATGCGCGAGGGAAGCGGGCTGGTGAAGTACAGCCAGGTCCACCCCCACCGCTACCTCGATGTCGGGATAGCCGAGGACGTGGCCGTGACGACCGCCGCCGGAATGGCCCTCCAGGGGATGCGGCCCATCGTGGCGATCTACTCGACCTTCCTGCAACGGGCCTACGATCAGGTCCTCCACGACGTTGCCATCGAGAACCTGAACGTCACCTTCGCCATCGACCGGGGCGGCATCGTGGGGGCGGACGGGGCGACCCACAACGGCGTCTTCGACCTGAGCTACCTGCGCTCCATCCCCAACGTGCGCGTCGGCCTGCCGAGGGACGCGGCGGAACTGCGCGGGATGCTGAGGGCGGCGCAGGAAAGCCCCGGCCCCTTCGCCATTCGCTACCCGCGCGGCAACACGGAGCGCGTGCCGGAGGGGACGTGGCCGGAGATCAAGTGGGGCACCTGGGAGCGGCTGAAAGGCGGCGACGACGTGGTGATCCTCGCGGGCGGCAAGGCGCTGGAATATGCCCTGCGTGCGGCCCGTGACCTGCCCGGCGTCGGCGTGGTGAACGCCCGTTTCGTGAAGCCGCTGGACGAGAAGATGTTGCGTGAGGTGGCAGGGAAGGCCCGCGCCCTCATCACGGTGGAGGACAACACGGTGGTCGGCGGCTTCGGGAGCGCGGTGCTGGAGGCGCTGAGCGGGATGGGGCTGCGAACACCCGTGCGCGTCCTCGGCATCCCCGACGAGTTTCAGGACCACGCGACGGTGGAGAGCGTCCACGCGCGGGCGGGAATTGACGCGCAGGCCATCCGCACGGTGCTGGCGGAGCTGGGTGTGGACGTGCCGCTGGAGGTGTAGGCGAGGAGATAAATAGCGGCTCACTCGCTTCAACAGGCTCCAATTCCTCTATAGGTGTCGGGGCCTGTTGCTCACTTGGGGACGATTCAACTGCCGCTGGGGTCGGGACGGCTTCTGCTCAGGAACTCGAACGATTTGATCCAAGCCGCCTCGAACTCTTCTTTAGCAATCGGCGCACAGTCGGCGCGTCCCTCGTCGTCGTAAGCCGGGGACTCTCCGCTCAGGTCAAGCGGTTGATCAGTCAGCAGCCCCCAATCGTGGGCCGAATTGATGGACCACTTTCGGCGCTCCTCCGTGTAGCCCGTACCATCGCGCAGAATGATACGAATCTGCCGGGACGGGTACTCGCCGACATACTCGATCAATTCTTCCGTCTCTTCTTGCCCTGTGTCCCCGTGCGTTCGGAAGTAGCGCAACCCCCTGCTCACCCCCGCACCTGCCCCTCCCCCCGCACCACCCACTTCGTCGTCGTCAGCTCGCGCAGGCCCATCGGTCCGCGTGCGTGGAGCTTCTGGGTGCTGATGGCGACCTCCGCGCCGAGGCCGAGTTGCCCGCCATCGTTGAAGCGGGGGCTGGCGTTCACCATGACGGCGGCGCTGTCCACGTCGGCCACGAAGCGTTCAGCCTGTGCGGGGTTGCGCGTGAGGATCACGTCGGTGTGGTTGCCGTGCGCGGCGATGAAATCCAACGCCTCCTCCAGCCCGGCGACCGTGCGTATGCTGGCCGTCAGGGCGAGAAACTCGGTGCCGTAGTCGGACTCCTGGGCGGGTTCGACATTGACTCCAGCGGACTGCAACGCGGCGAGGGCCGGAGAGTCGGCGCGCAGGGTGACGCCGTGTGCCTGAAGGTCATGGGCGATGGCAGGGAGGGCAGTCAACGCCCCCTCGTGGACGAGCAGCGTGTCGAGGGCGTTGCACGCGCTGGGCTTCTGCACCTTCGCGTTGCGGATGAGAGCCACCGCCCGCGCTACGTCCGCCGGGTCGCGGGTGAAGCTCTCGTCGAGGTAAACGTGGACGACGCCGATGCCGCCCACGATGACGGGGACGGTGGCGTTTTCCACGCAGTAGCGGTGCAGCCCGGCTCCGCCGCGCGGGATGATCGCGTCCACGAGGTCGTCCAGCCGCAAGAGGTCCAGCATCCGCTCGCGGGCGGGGTCGCGGATGACCTGCACGGCGTCGCCCGGCAGACCCTCGGCCTCCAGCGCCGTGCGGAGGGCAGTCTCCAGCGCCCCGTTGCTGTGAACCGTCTCCTTGCCGCCGCGCAGGATGGCCGCGTTGCCGCTCATGAGGGCGAGGGCGGCCACGTCCACCGTCACGTTCGGGCGGCTCTCGTAGATCACGCCGAGGACGCCGAGGGGCACCCGCAGACGCAAGACGCGGATGCCGTTGGGCCGGACCTCCTCCGGGGTCGCCTCCCCCACCGGGTCGGGCAGCCCCGCGACGGCCTCCACGTCGGCGGCGATGGCGGAGAGCGAGGCCGCGTCGAGCTGCAACCGGGCGACCATATGAGTGGGCAACCCCGCCCCCTGCGCCGCCGCCACGTCCCTCTCATTCGCCGCGAGGATGTCCGCCTCCCGCGCCCGCAACTCCCGCGCGATGGCGAACAGGGCCGCCGCCTTGCGCGCCGTGGGCAGCGAGCGCAGCACCCGCGCCGATTGCCGCGCCCGCACGCCCATGTCCCGGACGGAGAGGGTTTCGGTGGTCATGGGGGAAGGGTAGCAGGGGCTTGTGGCCTGTCGCGCATGGCTTGTAGAGAGAAGACGGGTGGGAATCTCAAACCGCCCCTCCTACAGCCTCACCAGGTCGTCCCGGTGGACCGCCTCCGGCCCGTAGGTGAAGCCCAGCACGCCCTCGATGTCGCGGGAGTGCCGCCCGGCGATGCGGGTGAGGTCGGCGGCGCGGTAACGGGTGAGGCCGCGCCCGATCTCCGAGCCGCCCTGGTCGAGCAGGCGGACGGTGTGCCCGCGCTCGAAGGGACCGTGAACGGCGGTGATCCCGGCGGGCAACAGGCTCCCGCCCCGCTCGCGGACGGCGCGGGCGGCCCCGTCGTCCAGCGTGACGCGCCCGGTGGCGATCTCGGCGAGAATCCAGCGTTTGCGGGCCTCCAGGCGGGACCCGGCAGCGTGAAAGCGGGTGCCCAGCGCCTCTCCCCCGACGAGGCGGGCCAGCGCCCCCCCCGCGTCCCCCGGCGCGATCACCACAGGCGTTCCGGCGCGGGTGGCGATCTCGGCGGCCTGAATCTTGGTGTGCATCCCGCCCGTGCCCCGGTGGCTGCCCGCCCCGCCCGCGAGCGCCCAGACCTCGGGGGTGACGCGCTCCACTTCGGGGATGAGGGTCGCGCCCGGATGCGTGCGCGGGTCGGCGGTATAGAGGCCCGGCGCGTCGGTGAGGATGACGAGGAGGTCAGCCTCCACGAGGTTCGCCACGAAGGCGGAGAGGGTGTCGTTGTCGCCCACCTTGAGCTGAGCGGTCGCCACCGCGTCGTTCTCGTTGATGATCGGCAGGACGCCGCGCGTGAGGCAGCCGTCCAGCGTCGTCCGGGCATTGAGGTAGCGGGTGCGGTCGCGGAAGTCGTCGGCGGTCAGGAGGACCTGCGCGACGGGCACCCCGTACAGGTCGGCAAGCATGGCGTAGGTGTGCATCAGCCGCCCCTGCCCGACCGCCGCGAGAAGCTGCTTTTCGGCCAGCGTGCGGTCGCGCGGCGGGAAACCCAGCGCCTCCCAGCCCGCGAGGACCGCGCCGCTCGTGACGAGGACGACCTCGTGCCCGGCCCCGCGCACCGCCGCCACGTCGCGCATCAGGTCCACCAGCCGGGGACGGTGCAGGCGGTCCGTGCCCGCCGTGAGGACGCTGGTGCCGAGCTTGAGAACGACGCGCATGGGGGACAGGATAGGGGGCGGAGAGTTAGACCACGACCTCTCCAGCCTAGCGAACAGGCTCCTGACGTGGATGACACGGGGAACAAGTCCGTCTTGACCCTCCCCTGACGGATGGTTGACCATGCGGACGGACGATGAGGGCACGAACATTCACCCCCACACCCCACCCACCGGAGGCCACATGCGAACCCGACGCCGCTCCCGCTCCGTCCTCACCTTCCTGTCTGCGCTCGTCCTGCTGGCCCTCTTCCTCTCCGCCGACCGTTGGGTGGAAGTGGGGCTGATCTTCGCGCTCGGCTGGCCCCTGCTCATCGCCCTGAATGTGTGGGAGCGGCGCAGGAACGGCGCGTTGGTCGGGTCGAATGGTGGCTGGAGGTCGTCGGGGCCGGTGTGGTTCGGGAGTTCGTCTTCCGGAGATGTGGGGAGCGGGTGCAGTTCGGGCAGTTCGGGTGGTGGAGAGAGCGGAGGGTGCGACGGCGGCGGTGGGAGTGGAGGCGGCGAGTAGGGGCGGTCCGGCTCACCTCTCCCGCAGCGCCCGGAAGCTCTCGCGCAGCAAACGGGCCGCCTCACGCTCGCGGACGCCGCCCGTGATGCTCGGCACGTGCCCCCAGTGGTGGGCGAGAAGGTCGGTGACGCCGCCGAGCGCCCCGGCCTTCGGATTTCGCGCTCCGTAGACGATGGCCCCAACGCGCGCTTCTATTGCCGCGCCCAGGCACATCGGGCAGGGTTCGAGCGTGACGACGAGGGTGCAGTCCGTCAGGTAGGGGGTGGCGAGGGTGGCCGCCGCCTCCCTCAGCACCGCGAGTTCGGCGTGCTGGGTCATGTCGCCCGCCTCCCGGCTGGTATTGCGCCCGCGTCCGATCACCGACCCGTCTGGTCCGAGGACGACCGCGCCGACAGGAACCTCTCGGGCAGCGGCGGCTTCCTGAGCGAGCGCGAGGGCCTGTCCCATCGCCACATGCCACGGGTCCTCCGGTCGCCCCGCCGCCTCCCGCGCCCCCACCGCCCACAGGGGAGGACGCAGCCCCACCCACTGCACCTCTCCCCCGGCGGCGAGGAGCGGCACCCGGTCCCGGTCCTCGCGGGGAACTTGTGCGTCTGTCAAAACGTCGCTGAGTTTCCGCGTGCCGCCCGGAAGCCGGATGCGGTCGCCGTCCCGCCGCGTGCGGAGCGTCCAGCCGTCCGGGAGAGGGAAGGTCGGGCCGGGCCAGTCCTGCGGTTCGAGGTGCAACCGCCCACCCGTCACCGTCACGTCCCGCGCGCCGGGGAGGGTGACGTGGGCGGTCGTGTCCTGCCGCAGCGCATCCACCAACCTGGAGACGTGTTCGGCGTGGTAGGGCAACCCCGCCTCCGCCAGTGCCCGCACGACATACCGGCGCAGGACGGCGGGCGGCTGAGCGTGGAGAGGCGCGTGGCTGGTGACACGGGCCGCCCTCGCCATCAGCGCCTCGTCGTCCTCCCCGGAGAGGGTGGCGACGCGGGCCAACGCAGCCTCAGCTTCCGGAAAGCGGGCGGTTAGCACGGGCATCACCTCCGCTCGCAGCCAGGCGCGCGTCCGGGTCGGGTCGGCGTTCGACGGGTCCTCGCGCCACTCCTGACCCAGCGAGCGCAAGAACGCCTCCACCTCGTCACGGGGCACATTCAGCCAGGGGCGGCGGACTCGACCACGGACAGGAGGAATCCCGCTCAGAACCGCCTCGCCGCGCAGCAGGCCCATCAGCACCGTCTCCGCCTGATCGCGGCGGGTGTGGGCAGTCAGAATCGCCTCCGCGCGGTGCCGCTTCGCCACCCGTCCCAGGAACTCGTAGCGCACGCGGCGGGCGGCGTCCTCCACATTCCAGCCGCGCCGGGCCGCGACCACCGCCACGTCCACCCGCGCCGTCTCGAACGGGACGCCCTGCGCCTCCGCGAGTTGGCGCACCCAAGCGGCGTCCTCCCCCGATTCCGGGCGCAGGGCGTGGTCGAGGTGGGCGACGACGGGCCGTGCCTCCGCGAGGACGAGCGCCCGCAGAAGCCCCACACTGTCCGCGCCACCGGACACGCCGACGACAACCGTCTGCCCCCCGAACACACGCAGGGGCAGGGTGAGACCGGACACCGGGGGGCGGGACACGCGGGCATTGTAGGGGCGGGCCGTAGAATCGGGCCATGAGTCCCCAACTCGGCCAAATGGCCCCCGACTTCGACCGCCGCAGCGACGACGGGCGCTCCGTCCGCCTCGCCGACCTGCGCGGGCGCTGGGTGGTGCTGTATTTCTACCCGCGCGCCAACACGCCCGGCTGCTCCATCGAGGCGCAACGCTTCGAGGCCGCCCTCCCCGAGTTCGAGCGCCTGAACGCTACCGTGGTCGGCGTCAGCACCGACACCGAGGCGCGGCAGGCGAACTTCCGCGACACCTGCGGGCTGAGCTTCCCCCTCCTCCCCGACGGCGACCGGACGCTGAGCCGCGCCTACGGGGTGATGGGGGGGCTGGGCGGTCTGCTCGGTCTGGCGTCGCGCGAGACCTTCCTGATCGACCCGGAGGGCCGGGTCGCCCACCACTGGCGCGGGGTGAATCCGGCCACCCACACCGCCGACGTGCTACGCCACCTGGAGGGGATGGCGGCGACGGCGTAGGGCGAGGGTCGCCAGCGTCCAGTCGCCGGGAGAACCGGAGCGGCGGACCTTCTAACCCAAACGGTCGTCCGGCATCTGCGTCGTTCTCTCCCACTCGCGTTCGGGGGGCTGGGGGTAGAGCCAGCGGAGGAAGACGAGGAAGAGGCCGATCACCGTCGCCGTGCTCGTCGTGAGAAAGGCGATGATGACCCCCGCCTCCAGCCGGAAGGGGCGGCCCAACAGTGTGCCCCACCCCACGGCCACGGTGAGGATCACGTCCGCGATCAGCCAGATGGTCGCCAGGAAGAAGACCGCGAAGCCCACGAGGCCGCGCCACCGCTGCTGGGTGCGGACCTCGTTGAGCGTCAGGGCCTGCCGCTGCCGGAGATAGTCCTCGTCGGCGCGGTGGCGGCGCTCGGCTTCCAGGCCGACCTCCACGCGGGCCTGAATGGCGCTGATGGGCGTGGCCGGGTCGGGCCGGGGTTCGGGCATGGGCCGCCTGATGGGACGCGCCTACGCGGTGCGGGAGAGCGCCGTGTAGTACTCGCGCGTGACCTCGTTGGGAATCAGGTCGCTCTGTCGCCCGTACACCTGCGTCCACGGGCTGCCGTCGAGGTGCGTCAGGCGCGAGAGTTCCTCGCCGTCCATCCGCCCGTAGGTCGTCCACACGCTGCGGATGACCTCCTGCGCGGCCTCGTCGCCGCCGAGGTCCGGCTCGCCCGACGACACGGAGAGCGGCTCGGCGATGGGGGTACGTCCCCGCCCGCCCCAGTGGTCCCACAGCCGCCGCACGATGGGGCCGCGTTGCCAGGCGTGGACCGTGTTGTAGATCAGCGGGCGGCCCAGCAGCGCCAGCGTCCACCCGTGCGCGATGTACACGAGCTTATGCACCTGCATCTGCGTCAGGGAGCGCCCCTCCGCCCGCGCCAGCGCGAGGAAGGCGTTCGCCACCACCTCGGCGGCGTACCCTACTTTGGTCGGATCGTCGATGGTGACGTTCAATGGCGGCCCCCTTTCTGGTCACAGCGTAACACGGGAGGAAGGGGAAATCCTTGTTCGATGCGGCGGGCAACCCCTCAGTCAGCTTCGCTGACAGCTCCCCTCAAGGGGAGCCTGAATAGCTTCTGCGTCCCTTTAAGGGGGCGGAGGGGTCGCCGTGGGACCAACTCCAGCTCACGCTCTACAACGCCGCCAGCGCCTCCCGCATGATCCCCAGCCCCGTCTCCGCCTCGTCGCGCGTCAGGATCAGCGGCGGGCTGACGCGGATGACGGCCTCGCCGCAGTCGAGGTTGAGGAGGCCACGCCCGAACATCTCCAGACTCGCGCGGTCCCGGAGCTTGCCGTCGGGCCGTCCGTCCGGTGTGACGAACTCCAGGCCGATGAACAGCCCCTCACCGCGCACGTCGCCCAGGAAGGGAAAGTCGGCCTGCATCTTCCGCAGTTCGGAGAGGATATAGCCGCCGACCTCGCGCGCATTCTCCAGCAGGCTCTCGCCGCAGCCGGGGTGCTTCACGACGCCTTCGAGGAGGTCGAGGGTGGCATGGGCCGCCGCCGCCGCGACCGGGTTTCCGCCGAACGTCGAGCCGTGCGAGCCGACGGGCCACGTCATCACGCTCTCTTTGGCGAGCATGGCGCTGATGGGCAGGCCGGAAGCGATGCCTTTGGCGAGGGTCACGATGTCAGGCTGAACGTCGCCGTCCTGTTCAAACTGCTGGAACGAGAACATCTTCCCCGTGCGGCCCATCCCCGCCTGTACCTCGTCGAAGATCAGGAGGATGCCGTGCTTGTCGCACAGGTCCCGCAGCTTCGGCAGGAAGTCGCGCGGCGGCACGATGTACCCGCCCTCGCCCTGCATCGGCTCGATGATGAAGGCGGCGACCTCATCGGCGGGGATGACCGTCTGGAACAGCAGTTCAACGTGATCGAGGACGGCCTGCCCGCATGTTTCCGGCGTGCTACCGAGCGGCGGGCGGAAGGGATTGGGGTACGGGACGTGCGAGACGTTCGGCAGCAGCGGGCCGAAGCCGCGTTTGTACTTCGTCTTGCTGCCCGTCAGCGTGATCGCGCCGTAAGTCCGCCCGTGGAAGGACCCCAGCGTGGAGATGATATGAGTGCGCCCGGTGTGATTCCGCGCAAGCTTGACCGCCGCCTCCACTGCCTCCGCTCCTGAATTGCCGAAGAAGACGCGCCACTTCTCGCCCGGACGCTCGATGTGCTTGACCAGTCTCTCGGCCAGACTCGTCGTGATCTCCTGCGGGTAGTCGGTGAGGCAGACGTGCGAGAAGCGCGTGACCTGCTCCTGCACGGCCCTCACGACATGCGGGTGCGCGTGCCCGGTCGTGCTGACGGCGATGCCCGCGAAGAAGTCGAGCATGGTGTTGCCGTCCACATCGGTCAGCCACACGCCCTCGCCGTGGTCGGGAACGAAGGGATAGGGCCGCATGTAGGAGGTGGAGAGGTGCCGGGCGTCGCGCGCCATGATCTCGGCGGTCCTGGGGCCGGGGAGGGCGGTGCGGAGGAGGGGGAGGCGGGGTTTGGGGAGGGTGGTCATGGGGACTCCTAATTTTGAAGAGGTCAGCCTTCTGGAAAGACAATTTGAGCGATATGGGGAGGCAGGCCCTCAACCCAGTCATCTGTTAGCCCCACGACATCAACTTGCCGCCCCGGAACAGTGTTGAACATAACTTCTGGGATACAAGTATTGGTGTTGGCTTCTTCCGTCCAGTCGTAGCCGGGAAGTGCTGGATCGCCGATTGGTGCCGGGTCATTCTTAGGATCAAATTCTATTTCTCCTTCGGCATACTGGCGGCTCAGATATAATTGCTCTATGGTTTTAACGACTGTATAAATCTCGCGCGCCCACTCAGGCGTGTCTTCAACAACCGAAAATTGGCAATAGTATTGAGGCTCCAAACGCCAGTAGAGCGCGAGAGCCACCGATCTAGTACATTTCTCATTCGTCGCCATCCACTTAGTAACATCAGGATTAAAATCATAGTTGCTGCTACATACAAACAGCAGCCACTCCTGCTCCGATGCCTGAGTTAGCCACTGTATAGCTTCTATGGTATAGGTATCTTCTTCCACGGCCTCAACCTCAATCCCCGCTCACCGTCTCCCGCACCTGCGCCGTCCCGTCCGGCGCGGTGTCCGTCACGGCCCCACCCTGTCCCACCCCATACGCCGCCCACTTGTCCTCGCGGCTGTTGAGGCGGTGAACCGTCGCGCCGGGGCGGTTGCGGCTCTCGGAGAACTCCTTCGGCTCGATGGAGATGCGCTCGCCTTCCATCAGGCCGTAGATACCGCTCTGGCCGGGTTCCTTGCGCTGCCAGTCGTCGGGCACGGCCATATCCGGCCCCGCATAGTCGGTCGGCTCGGAGTAGGCGGCGATGTAGCCCTCGAAGTTGCGGAGGATGAGCTTTTCGGGCGAGTGCGACAGGACGTAGTTGGGCGCGACCGGAATCTTGCCGCCGCCGCCGGGCGCGTCCACCACGTAGGTCGGGATGGAGTAGCCGCTGGTGTGCCCGCGCAGGCTCTCCATGATCTCCAGGCCCTTACTTACGGTGGTCCGCAGGTGCCCGGCCCCATGCACGAGGTCGCATTGATAGATGTAGTAGGGCCGCACCCGAATCTTGACGAGTTCGCGCAGGAGCTTTTGCATGATCACGGGATGGTCGTTCACGCCGCGCAGCAGGACGCTCTGGTTGCCGAGGGGCACACCTGCGCGGGTGAGGCGGTCACACGCCTCGGCCACCTCCGGCGTGATCTCCTTCGGGTGGTTGACGTGGATGTTCATCCAGAGGGGGTGATTCTCGGCCAGCACGTCGCACAACTCCTGCGTCACGCGCATGGGCATGAACACCGGGACGCGCGTGCCGATGCGGATGATCTCGATATGTTCGATCTTGCGGAGTTCGGAGAGGAGACGGCCCAGCACCTTCGGGGCAAGGGTGAGGGGATCGCCGCCGGAGAGGAGCACGTCGCGCACTTGCGGCGTGTTTCGCAGGTAGTTCAGTTGTGCCTCGTACTCGGCGGGGTTGAAGGTCTCGGCGGGGTCGCCCACGATGCGCGAGCGGGTGCAGTAGCGGCAATAACTCGCGCACTGGGTCGTCACCAGCATCAGCACCCGGTCGGGGTAGCGGTGGACGAGGCCGGGGACGGGGCTGTGCTTGTCCTCGGCGAGCGAGTCCTCCATCATCGCCGTGAAGGGTTCGAGTTCGTGGTGGGTGGGGATGACCTGCCGCCGCACCGGGCAGGTGGGGTCCTCGGGGTCCATCAGCGAGGCGAAGTACGGCGTGATATCGAGGCGGAAGATGCCCTCCGCCGACGCGCCCGCCCGCTCGGACCCGGTGAGGCGGATGACCTCCTCCAGCTCCTCTACAGTGTTGATGCGGTTCTTGAGCTGCCACCTCCAGTCGTACCACTGCTCGTCGGGCACGCCTTGCCACTTCGGCGCGCGGTGATTACGGGGCAGCATCCCCTGCGACCGGACGGTTGCCTGTGGGTGCAGTTTCGTAGGGCTGGGCATCCGGGCCTCCTGTAGGAACAACGGTGGTTTACAGACCATTGTTTCCATTTGGCAGGAGGTTTGGAAGGCCCGTGGGCCGCTCAGACGCCATGCCCGAACGCGTATAGAACTATCAAACGCCACCCACGACCTTGCAATTGATAAGATGCCCGCATGAAGCAGCACGGCGGCAGCCTCGACCCGCTCGATCACCGCATTCTGGAGGAACTTCAGACCGACTCGCGCCTGAGCATGAGGGAACTCGGACGGCGCGTCGGCCTTTCTGCGCCCGCCGTGACCGAGCGGGTGCGGCGGCTGGAGGACGCGGGCGTGATTCTGGGCTACGGGGTGCGGGTGGCGAGCAAACCGCTGGGCCGCACGATCACCGCCTTCATCGGCGTGCAGGACTCCGGGCGCAACGACCCGACGCTGGTGCGGTGGGCGAAGAAGCATGACGGCGTGCTGGAGTGCCACAGCGTCACCGGGGACAACTCGTGCATCCTGAAAGTCGCCGTGCCCGACGTGGGGGCGCTCGAAACCATGCTGAGCGACCTCATTGCGATGGGCTTTACCTGCGACACGAGCATCGTGCTGAGTACGCCGCTGGAGGGGAAGGTGCTGCTGCCGCCGAGGTGAGGCGGGAGGTGAGGCGTCTTCTCAAAGCTCACCAGCCAGCCCGTTGAGCAGCCACCGGATAAGCCACACCGCACCCGTGGACATGAGGGCCGCCACGAGCCAGTCGCCTTCGAGGGCGAACTGAAGGGGGATCAGCCATATGACCCCTATCGTGACGTAGAGGGCCACCGTCAGGAAGACGGCGCTCGGCTTGGACCGGAAGCGCCTGTAGATCACGAAGGAAAGCCCAGGGTCAGGCAGGAAAGGCCTACCATTCCACGCAGATACCGCAGGTTCTCGACATGGAGCCACTCAAGAATCTGATCCCACATCTGCATCCACCCCCACCGTACAATCGGTACTGTATGACTTGAGGAGGTACACAGCCGGAGAAATGCGGTACGTCCCCTCGCCCCCACGCCCCTCTCCAGCATTCTCCTTCCTCAGTCCGCCCGCCGCCGCGTATGCACCGCATACCGCTCCAGCAGGTCCCACGCCGCGCCACTCGCCATGACCTCTCGGGCCTGGACCACGCCCTCCCGGATGGTGCCCACCCGTCCCGCCGTCCGCAGGGCCGCCCCCGCGTTGAGCGCCACGATGTCCCGCTGGGCCGGAGTGCCGCCCCCCGTCAGCAGGGCGCGGGTGATCTCCGCGTTCTCGGCGGGGGTGCCGCCCACAATGGCCTCGCGGGGGTGCAGGCCCAGCCCTGCCTCCTCCGGGTGGAAGGTGCGGTCGATCACCTCGCTGTCCCGCAGGCCGGTGACGGTGTTCTCGCCGCAGACGGTGAACTCGTCCAGCCCATCGCCGTGAACGACGGTCGCGCCCCGTGCCCCCAGTAGCCGCAGCACCTCCGCAAGTGTGCGCGTCAACTCCGGCTTGAAGACGCCGACGACGAGGTGGGTGGCCCCAGCGGGATTGGAGAGCGGCCCGAGGATATTGAACACCGTGCGGGCAGCGAGGTCGGCGCGGACGGGGGCGGCGTGCCGCAGCGCCGGGTGATAGTTGCGCGCGAACATGAAGCCGATGCCGAGGCGGTTGATGCCCTCGGCCACGACCTCCGGGGAGGCGTCGAGATTGACGCCGAGGGATTCGAGCACGTCCGCGCTTCCCGCCCGGCTGCTCGCGGCGCGGTTGCCGTGCTTGGCGACCGTCACGCCCGCCGCCGCGACCACGAAGGCGGTCGTCGTGGAGATGTTGAAGGTGTGCGCCCCGTCGCCGCCCGTGCCCACCACGTCGAGAAGCACGTCGCGCGGCTCGACCTCCACCCGGACCGCGTGTTCGCGCATGGCCTGGGCAAAGCCCGCAATTTCCTCCGGCGTCTCGCCGCGCACCCGCAGGGCCGCCAGCGCCGCCGCGAGGCGCACGCCGCTCACGTCGCCGTCCATGACCTGCCGCATGAAGGCCGCCGCCTCGGGCTGGGTGAGGACTTCGCCGTTCATCAGGCGGGCGTGCATCACGGGGCCACCAGCTTCCAGCGGCCAGCGACCAGCGAACGGCGCGAAGTCACGCGGTCTCCTTTTGAATTTGCTTCCGATGCTCGCGCACCACGCCCAGGAAGTTCCGCAGCATCGCCATCCCGCCCTCGGTGGCGATGCTTTCCGGGTGAAATTGCACGCCGAAGACGGGGTAGTCGCGGTGGCGCAGGGCCATCAGCACCTCCTCGGCGGGGTCGGTCGTCCACGCCACGGGCACGAGTTCGGGTGGCAGGTCGCGCACGACGAGGGAGTGGTAGCGGGTCACGCGCACATCATTGCCGAGGCCCGCGAAGAGGCCGGAGCCGTCGTGCCGCACGAGGCTCGTCTTGCCGTGGACGGGCAGCACGGCCCGCCCGACGCTGGCCCCGAACGCCTCTCCGATGCTCTGGTGGCCGAGGCAGACACCGAGCGTGGGGAACTGCGGCCCAAGTTCGCGCACGACCTCCACGCTCATCCCCGCCTCCAGCGGCGTGCAGGGACCGGGGGAAACGACGATGGCGTCGGGGTTGAGAGCGCGCACATCGTCGAGGGTAAAGGCGTCGTTCCGCCATACCGTCAGGTCACAGCCCAACTCGCCGAAATACTGGACGAGGTTGTAGGTGAAGGAGTCGTAGTTGTCGATGAGGAGGATTCGGATGGGGAGGGGCGTGTTCACTTGTTGACCTCGTAACTCAGTTTCAGCTCGTCGCCGAGTTGCCCACGAATGCCCCAACGACTTGGGGGCGTTTCGAGCAGCACGATTTCCAGATCGTTGGGATGAAGCCCGGCGGCAAGCGTGACCTCGCTTTGCAGGGCGCGGAGAAAGGCCCGCAGGGTCTCCGGCGTGCGTCCCGTGAACAGGTGGATTTCGAGGATGGTGTAACGGGAAGTCCGGTCGGCAGGGTGAACAAAGTTGGCCTCATCCAAGGGGAAGAAGCGGTGAAAACGCTTGTCGTCTGGCAGCCCCAGCGTCTGCACGGCGGCGCGGTGGATAGCGTTCGACAGAGTTTCCCGGTATTCAGCGAGGTGGGCCGCGTGACCGTAAATTTTGACCTGGGCCATCACAGCCCCCCCGCCGCCATCTCCACCGCCCGCATCAGCGCCGCCGCTTTATTCCGCGTCTCCAGTTCCTCGCTCGCCGGGTCGCTGTCGGCCACGATGCCCGCACCGGCTTGAATGTGGACCCTCCCACCCGCAATCACCATCGTCCGCAGGGTGAGGGCCATGTCGAGGCTGCCATCGAAGGCGATGTAGCCGAACGCGCCGCCGTAAGGGCCGCGCCGGACGGGTTCGAGTTCGTCGATGATCTCCATCGCGCGAATCTTGGGGGCACCCGACACCGTGCCCATCGGCAGGACGGAGGCGAGGGCGTGCAGGGGCGTCTGGCCGTCCCGCAGCTCGCCCGTCACGGTGGAGACGATGTGCATGACGTGGCTGTAGCGTTCGACCGAGAAGGCGTCCCGCACCCGCACCGTGCCGTAGCCGCTCACCCGCCCGAGGTCGTTGCGCCCGAGGTCCACGAGCATCAGGTGTTCGGCCCGCTCCTTCTCGTCGGCGAGGAGTTCGGCGGCGAGCGCCTCGTCGGCCTCGGGGGTGCCGCCGCGCGGACGGGTTCCGGCGATGGGGCGGGTGACGACGCTGTGGCCGTCGCTCCGCAGCAGGCTCTCGGGGCTGGAGGCCACCAGCGTCACGTCCCCGAGGGCGAGGTAGCCGAGGTAGGGGCTGGGATTCACCCGCCGCAGGGCGCGGTAGAGGGCGAAGGGGTGTGTTTCCAACTCCGCGCTGAAGCGTTGCGAGGGCACGACCTGAAAGATGTCCCCGGCGCGGATGTACTCCAGACTTCTCTCCACCGCGTCCATGTAGCCCTGCGGGGTGAAATTGCTCGTGAAGTGGGGGGCGGAGGTCGGCTCGCGTCCGGGCACCTCGCCTTGCAGGGGACCGCGCAGGCGGGCGGTCAGCTCCCCCACGGTCGCGTCGGCCTCCTCCTGGCGCTCGGCGGTGGCGACGGCGATCAGGCGGTGGCGCAGGTGGTCGTAGATCACGACTCCCTCCGGCACGATGAAGAGGGCGTCGGGCACGTCCAGCTCGTCGGGGTTGGTGTCGGGGAGGCGTTCGTAAGAGCGGATGAGGTCGTAGGCGGCGTAGCCGACCGCGCCGCCGACGAAGGCGGGCAGGCCGGGGGGCAACGGGGCCGGGCGAGTCGTCGCGTGATACAGCCGGGCGAGGGGGTCGGCCTCCGGGCCGTCGAAGCTTCCGAACGTCCCGGTCGTCGTCACCCGCCCCCCCCGGAACGTGAAGCGCCCCGATTCGCCCACGCCGATGAAGGAGTAGCGGCCCAGTTTCTCGCCCGCCTCCACGCTCTCCAGCAGGAAGCTGGCGGCGTGCCCGCGCGCCACCTTGAGGTACGCGGTGACGGGCGTATCGAGGTCGGCGTTCAGCTCGTGGACGGCGACGGCGAGGGACGGGCGGGGCAGGGACGGGGACTGGGTGGGGGCTTGGGCGGTGCGGGTCATGCGGCTCCTGGGAGAAAAACAAAGAGGAACGCGCCCGGTGGAGGAGGGTCCACCTGGGCGCGTCCGGCTTGCGGGAAGAAAACGGCGCGGGTTAGGCCCAGGGGAGACTGGGCCACCACCACGCGCCGTTCACGGTCATGGGGGGAGCATAGCGCGGGCGGGGGCGGCGGCTCAAGCCCGGTCAGGTGATGGCGAGCCGGGCGAGGACCACGACGAGCGCCCCGGCGGCCAGCATCGCGGCCAGCGCCTTGACGCGGGTCTTCCTGAGATACAGCAGGATGCCCAGGCCAGTCAGCGACACGACGGTCAGGAACACGCCGCTCACGTCGATCAGCCACGCCCACGCGCCGCCCGAATCGCGGCCCCGGTGCAGGTCGTTGAGAACCGCCACGGCCCCCTGCGCCTCCACGTTCAGCGTGTAGCGCCCGGTCGCCGTCTCGATAAAGGCGTCCGCGCTGTAGCCCGGCGCGCGGAAGGACAGGCTGGCCTCCTCGCCGTCCACGCGGGTATCCCCGGCCCGGCCCTTCACTCCTTGCTGGGCGCGCAACTCCTCGGCGACGAGCAGCCAGTTCACCTCCTCGCCGCGAATCCACCCGGCGGGCAGGGTGCCCGTCACCTCCCGGCGTGTCTCGGCCCCGCCGAAAGCCCAGTCGGGGTGGTTGAGGGTGATGCCCGTGAGGCTGAAGAACAGCACCACGAGGAGGCTGATCATGCTCGTGTAGGTGTGCAGCCAGCGCAGCCAGACGTGGGTTCGGGCACGGAGAGAGCGGGGACGGCGAACCACCGCTGGACGGACGGCAGCTTCAGGCTCTGCCGAAAGAGACACTCGCCGCCTCGATGTCGTTGTCCGCCGTCAACGTCTTCTTGAAGGCGGTGGCGGCCACCGTCACCTTCTCCCGGACGAGGCTGTAGGGGCCGTGTTCGCGGGCGGTCTCGATGCACACGTAGTAGTCGCCCTGCGGGACGAGCGCACCCCGGTCGGTCTTGCCGTCCCAGGCGACGGCGTACGTGCCGGGGTTGCGGGTGGCGCTGCTCACGGTGTCCACGAGTTCGCTGTTGGCGCGGTACCAGCGGCGCAGGTCGGGAATCCAGCGCGGCCCAGGCCGACTCGTCTGCACCCAGACGGTGAGGGTGCGGACGGACTGGCCCTGCCCGTTCTCGATCCACACGGCGACGTAGGGACGCTTGACGCGGCCCCCCGCCTGCGTGGCGACCGTGAAGGAGATGTCCAGCGCCTGCCCCGCCGCCCACCGCTTTGTCGTGGCGGGCGTGGTCGCGGCGGCCCCGGCGGGCACGACGCGGGAGAGCAGGAGGGCGGCCCCGGCGGTGGCGAGCTTGCGCAGGGCGGAACGGCGGGTGTCGTGGGTCACGGTCGGGGTCTCCTGGGGCGGGCGTGGGGGAGGGGGACGTGCGGCCTTGAGCCTGCCGTCTTGCGGGCGGACAAACCGTGTCGCACGTTGGACTCCCCCGGTTAGAGGGGTGTTAAGAGGCAGCGACTTCTAGCCAACTCCCGCTGCGGTGCCGCCCACCGTCCCGCGTGACGATCAACGCCGCCGCGCCGGGGGTGGCGTCGGCGAGGGCCAGTCCCCCCGGCACGTCCAGCACGCTGAGGGCCGTGGCGAGCGCGTCGGCGGTGAGGCAGTCGGGGGCGGTGACGGTCACGCCGGGCACGCCTGATAGGGGCCAGCCCGTGCGCGGATCGAGGAGGTGGGAATACCACGTCCCCCCAACCCGGTAGCCGCGCCGCGCGTCCCCGCTGGTGGCGAGGGCACCGTTCCGCACATGGACACGGCACAGGGGCGGCAGGTCGTCCCGCGCGCTGAAGGGGTCAGCGACGGCGACCGTCAACCCGGTCCCACCGAGGGTACGGAGGTCGCCCCCGACGTTGACGAGGACGGCCCGCACGCCCGGCAAGGCGAATGCGGCCTCGGCGGCCCGGTCCACGACATCCCCCTTCGCCAGCGCGTTCAATCCCAGCGGAGATGTGGCGTGAAGAGTGGCCGTGTCGTCCGGGTAGAGGGTCCACGGCGCTTCCCGCAACCGCCCGGCGAGGGCCGCAAGCTCGGCGGCGTCCGGCCCACTCCCTGTCCCCTCCGCCCGCCCCCACAGCTCACCGAAGGCGTCCGCGCCAGGGTGAAATGCGCCTCCGGTCGCCTCCCGCCAGTGGTCCGCCGCCCTCAACACGCGCAGGAGGTCCAGGCCGAGCGCCACCCGCTCACCGGGCCGGGCCTGCCAGCGCCGGAACTCGCTCTGCGAGTCGAAGCGGTTCAGCACGAGGGTCAGGCGGTCGATCTCGTTCAGCGCGGCGCGTTCGGCCTCTTGCGCCTGAGCGCGCGTGTCCGCCACGACCTGCATCTCCAATTCCGTGCCCAGCACGCGCTCGTAGACGTTGCGGAGGCGGAAGGGCGGGACCAGCCGCCGCACCAGCCGGGCGAGGAGGGAAGGGGTGCCCACGCTCAGGCCCGGTCTCAGGCGGGGGGCCGACTCGACGCCGCGTAGAACAGCAGCCCGATCAGGATGAGGTCCAGCGCCCAGCTCGCCGGACGCCGCAACTCGGGATTCCGCCGGGCGCGCAGGAGTTGCACCCCCAGCCGCGCCACGAGGAGGACGACCACGAGATACGGGCTGGGCAGCGGACCGCCGAGCAGCGGCAGCAGCAGCAGCACCGCGACGAGCGCCAGCAGCACGAGGCTGACGGCGGCCAGCGCGTCCGGGCGGGGGCGCTCCGGTCCGGTCAACGGTCGTCGCCGGTGGGGGGCGTGACGGGCGGCGAGGTCTCCTTCAACTCGGGGTCGGCAACTTCCTCGCGGGCCTGGGGTTCTGGCGTCTGGCCCTTCGTCTGCCCCTCGGTGGGCACCTCCTCGGTCTTCCCCACCGGCTCCAGCACGAGCACGCTGGTGGGCGGGAGGTTGAGGCGCAGGTGGTACGGCTGGCCGTTCCAACCTTGCTCCTTCGTGGTCAGGTCGGGCTGCTGGGTCCCGAAGCCACCGTACTCGCCGTCGTCGGTGGAGAGGAGCATCCGGTACTCGCCCGCCTGGGGAACGCCGACCGGGTACAGGTCGCGGTACACCGGGGTCAGGTTGGCGACGACGAGGCTCCAGGCCGTCCCCTGCGGATCGCGGCGGATGTAGGCGTACACGCTGTTGTCGGCGTCGTCGCCGCTCACCCACACCTGCCCCTCGGACCCCACGTCGCCCGTGTGCCAGTCGGGCCGCCCCACGTACAGCTCGTTGAGCCGCCGCACGAGGTTCAGGATGCCCCGGTGGTCGGGCACGTCGGCGAGGTGCCAGGGCAGTTGCCCCTCGTGGTTCCACTCGGTCGGCTGGGCGAACTCCTGCCCCATGAAGAGGAGCTTCTTGCCCGGCGTGGTCCACATCATCGCCAGGAAGGCGCGGTAGTTCGCGCGCTGGGCGTACCAGTCGCCCGGCATCTTCATGATCATGGACTTCTTGAGGTGGACGACCTCATCGTGGCTGATGGCGAGGACGTAGTTCTCGGTCGCGCGGTACACGTTGAAAAAGGTCAGCGCGTGGTGGTGGTACTTGCGCCACAGGGGGTCCTCCTCGAAGTAGCGCAGGGTGTCGTTCATCCAGCCCATCGCCCACTTGTAGTCGAAGCCCAGGCCGTGCGGCGTCGGCGTCGTCACGCCGGAAAAGGCCGTGCTCTCCTCCGCGATGGTGACGCTGCCGGGAGCCATGTGGTGCGTGACCTCGTTCAGCCGCTTGAGGAAGGCGATGGCCTCCAGATTCTCACGCCCGCCGTGGATGTTGGGCACCCACTCGGTCCGCGAGAAGTCGAGGTACAGCATCGAGGCCACCGCGTCCACCCGCAGCCCGTCGATGTGGAAGTCCTGGAGCCATTTGAGCGCCGAGCCGATCAGGAACATCACGACCTCGTTGCGCCCGTAGTCGAAGATGTAGGTGTTCCAGTCGTTGTGGAAGCCCTTGCGCGGATCGGCGTACTCGAACAGCGGCCCGCCGTCGTAGTGTGCCAGCCCCACCTCGTCGGTCGGGAAGTGGCCGGGCACCCAATCGAGGTACACGCCGATCCCTTTCTCGTGGAGGTGGTTGACGAGGTACTTGAAGTCCTCCGGGCTGCCCATCCGGCTCGTCGGGGCGTAGTAGCCCGTGACCTGATAGCCCCACGAGCCGTCGAAGGGGTGTTCCATCACGCCCATCAGCTCGACGTGGGTGTAGCCCAGGTAGCCCACGTACTCCGCGAGGCGGTGCGCGAGGTCGCGGTAGTTCAGGAACCAGCCGTCCTCGCGTCGCGCCCACGACTCCACGTGGACCTCGTACACGGAGATGGGGCGGTCGTATCCGGCCCGCCGCTCCTGCATCCAGGTGTGGTCCGTCCACGTAAAGGGCTGGTCCCAGACGATGCTCGCGGTGAGGGGCCGCACCTCGAAGAAGCTGCCGTAGGGGTCCATCTTGTCCACGGTGCGCCCGTCCGCGCCCGTCACCCGGAACTTATACCGCTGCCCGTGCCGCGCGGCGGGCACGAACGCCCCCCAGTACCCGAAGTCCAGCCGCTCCATCGCGTTGTCGAAGCCGTTCCAGCCGTTGAAGTCGCCCACCACGCTGACGTGTTGCGCGTTCGGTGCCCACACGGCGAAGCGCACGCCCTCCACGCCGTCCTGCGTCACCGGATGAGCGCCGAGGAGGTGATCGGGCCGCACGAGGTCCGCCGTGGCGAGCTTTTGCAGATGGCCGTGGTCGAGGGGCAGCACACCCGGCGGGAGCAGGTTGTTCATGAGACGAGTCTACCGGGTGGGGTCGGGAGGCAGAGGGAGGGGCGTCCAGACGGGAAGCGCAGATGAGGGAAGGGCAAAGACGGGTACTGGGGGCAGACTTCTGTCGTTCAGGACGGGTTCTCGCCGTCTAGCACGCTATTTCTGGCCCGCTCCAACTTGAGCCGATATTCCGCGCTCAGCAGCTCCGGCAGGGCCTTTTCGAGCTGACTCTCCAGCGTCCAGACAATCCTCTGCTCGGCCTCGTGGTCGAAGGAGAAGGACGCCGCCTCATCACACCGGGCCAGCCACTCGAAGAGGACCAGGGCCTCGGCACGGCTCAGCGTGAGGACGACCCGTTCCTCGCCATCCACCTACTTCTCCAGCACGTGCCGCCGGAACCGCTCCAGAATCGCCAGCCCTACCGCGCCGCTCTTCTCCGGGTGAAATTGCGTGGCGTGAATGTTGCCGTGGCTGAAGGCCGCCCAGAAGGGGACGCCGTACTCGGTGAGGGCACCCGCGTCCACGTCCACGCCCAGCGGCACGTAGTACGAGTGGACGAAATAGGCGTAGGCGGGGCAGGCCAGCCCCCGCAGCAGGGGCGAGTCGCCCACCTTGTCGAGGCTGTTCCACCCCATCTGGGGAACCTTGCGGCCCTCCCCGGCGGCGAACTTCCGCACCGTGCCGGGCACGAGGTTCAGCCCCGGCGTGCCCGGTGCCTCCTCCGAGTCGGTGAGGAGCATCTGCATGCCGACGCAGATGCCGAGGAGCGGTGTGCCCGCGCGGGCGGCGTCCAGAACCGGGCCGTGGAAGCCGCCCGTGTCGAACGCCTCCATGACCTGCCGGAAGTGCCCCTGCCCCGGCACGACAAGGGCGGGCGCGTGCGGCACGTCGGCGGGCGAGTCGGAGACGCGCACCGTCATCCCCGCGCGCTCCAGAGCTTTGGCGGCGCTGCGGACGTTCCCGGCCCCGTAATCGAGGAGGAGGACTTCGGGGACGCTCACAGCACCCCCTTCGTACTTGCCAACTCGCCCGACGTGACCCGCACGGCGTCTCTCAGCGCCCGCGCGAACGCCTTCACAATCGCCTCGATGACGTGGTGCGCCTCCCGGCCCGCGAGCAGCCGGACGTGGAGGGTCACGCCCGCGTGGTTGCACAGGCCGCGCAGGAACTCCCGCAGGTGGTAGTGGGTCATGCCGCCCGCGTCGCCCCACACGTCCAGCCGCTCCGGCTCGAAGGCGAGGTGCGCCCGGCCCGAGAGGTCGAGGACGACGTGGGCGAGCGTCTCGTCCATCGGCACGAAGGCGCTGCCGTACCGCTCGATGCCCCGGCGGTCGCCGAGCGCCTGGGAGAGCGCCTGCCCCAGCGTGATCCCCGTGTCCTCGATGAGGTGGTGGGCCTCGATGTACAGGTCCCCCTGCGCCCGCACGCTCAGGCCAATACGGGCATGCCGGGCGAGCGCGTCGAGCATGTGGTCGAGGAAGCCGTGCCCGGTGGCGGGTGGCTCGTAGGCGGCGGAGTCGAGGTCGAGCGTCACGGTCACGTCCGTTTCGCTCGTCGTGCGCCGAACGGTGGCGGTGCGGCTGGGGGCGGTCTGGGTCATGCGGGGCATGCTACGGCCCGGAACACGGGGAAGACAGGAATGTGCTGGACACGTGGGGGTTCCGGTCAACGTCTACAGACAATGTAGACCCTCTTTTGCCCCTCCCCCGTGAATGCTTGACGTGTAATAGAAAGCCAGCATTGCAGACGTGCTTTTTACTCCCTCTCCCCTTGCGGGAGAGGGCTGGGGAGAGGGGTGACGAGCGGCGCTCGTCCTTTTGCCAGACGGCAAAAACACATCTACTGCCCGATCTGCAATTCACACCAAGCGTCCCCTGGGGGGAGGCTGGGACTGGCACAGCTCCGCAGGAGAGGGGGTGAGCGGGCATGGCTTCCAGGAAAGCAGCCCGTCAACTCACCTTTTTCTCGAAGCCTAAGCAGAAGCAACCGTCTGGGACGACAAAACGGCCACATCAACGACCGCTCAGAACAGCCCTCGCCCAAACTCTGAGTCAGGACCCCCGCCACTACGACAAGCTTCCCGATGCTCCGAACACTTCAACCAAAGCCCACCTGGACTCCCCCTCGTTACGCCTTGACCGTAATTACGTTCTGTTATAGACTAAATCCATGAAGCTGAGCGATGTTCAGAAACGACTCCAGGCCCCGTTTCCCGCTCATCTGGTGGGGTGGAAGCCCCAGTCCTTCACGAAGGACCGCAGCCGGGCGCTGCTGCTCGCCTATGTGGACGCGCGCGCCGTGCAGGACCGGCTGGACGCGATCTGCCCCGACGGCTGGTCCTTCGAGATCGAGGTCGTGCCGGGGACGGCGACGCCGACCGTCAAGGGTCGCCTGACGGTGCTGAGCGTGACGCGTGAGGACATCGGCGAGGCGGGCGAGGGCGAGTACGGGACGCTGAAGGCCGCTTCCAGTGACGCGCTGAAGCGGTGCGCGGTGCAGTTCGGCATCGGGCGCTACCTGTACGACCTGCCCAAGCAGTGGGTGGACTGGAACGACGCGCGGCGCGAACCCGCCGTCACGCCCGAGCTACCCGAGTGGGCGCGGCCCGACCACGAACGTTCGCCCGGCGGCGCGCACATCGTGCAGGCGATGGAGCAGCTCAAGTACGAGTTGCCCGAAGACCTCGAACTCCAGCGCGAGGTGTACAAGCACCTCAAGGCGGCGCTCGGCAGCATCCACCCCGCCGCCCAGGGCGGGCACGGGCGGGCCGCGTGAACCCGGTCAATCCGGGCCGGACACTCGCCGTGATGGCCGCCGTCCTCCTCGTGACCCTGATCGCCGGGGCACTCGCCCAACTGTTCTGAAGCTCGGCTTGCCAGGCCCGCCCCTCACCGGGCGGGTTTTGCGTGGCTGGAGCCGCCAGCTTCCAGCCGCCAGCGGAAGATTACATGCCCCGTTTCTTCGTTCCCCGCATCGGCGCGTGGGTCCAGGGGTCGTCCGGCCAGGGGTGCCTGGGGTAGCGGCCCCGCAGGTCCTTGCGCACCTCGAAGTAGGAGGAGTTCCAGAACGAGCGGAGGTCCTGCGTCACCTGCACGGGCCGCCCGGCGGGGCTGAGGAGGTGCAGCAGCACGGGCGTCCGGCCCCCATTCACGGTCGGCGTCTCGGCGAGGCCGAAGAGTTCCTGCAACTTGACGGCGAGGACGGGCGCGCTGCCGCCTTGCTGGTACATGAGGCGAATGCGCGAGCCGGTCGGGACGGTGAGGTGGGTGGGGGCCAGGTCGTCCAACTGCCGCAGCAGGGGCCAGGGAAGCAGGGCGGTCAGGGCGGGGAGGAGGTTCACCCGTTTCAGGTCGTCGCGGGTGCGGACGCCCTCCAGGTGCGGGCCGAGCCAGTCCTCCAGGGTGGCGAGCAATGCCGCATCGGAGAGGTCGGGCCAGTCGCTTTCCTCCGGTCGCCACCGCCGCACGGACTCCACGCGGGCGCGCAGTGCTTCGGCGTCGGGCGTCCAGTTCAGGAGGTGGAGGCCCTCGGCGCGGAGGGCGTCAGCGAGGGCATTCACGCGGGCTTCCTGTGGCAGGTCGCGTAAAGGTTGGGCACTCAGCACGAGGGCACCGACGTGCCGCTCCCGCTGGGCCACGAGGGTTCCGGTGCGGGCGTCCCAGCGCACCACGTCCCTCACCTGCGCCCTCTCCTCCAGCAGGGCGGGGTCCAGGGGCGCGGCGAGGTGGATGCGGCCCTCCCCCGTGCCGCGCCAGCTCACCGCGTCGAGGTGGGCGACGGCGAGGGCGGGGCTGACGGCGAGGGGGTCGCCCTCCGGCAGCCGCGCGCCCCGCCCGCCCGCGAGGAGGTAACGGCCCCCTCCGACCTCCCGCGCGAGGGCCACCCGCTCGGGGTAGGCGAGCGCCACGAGTTGCCCCACCGCGAAGGCGTCGGGCGGCGTGTCGTCCGGGCGGACACGCAGGGCCGTGCGCCACCGGCGGGAGAGGCGTTCGACTCGCTCCAGCACGGCAAGGTCTCCCCCGCCCCGCGCCCCCCGTCGCCACGCCCGCAGCGCCGCCACCCGGTCGCTGAGATCAGCTCCGGTCCCAGGCCCCAGCGGGTCCCGTTCCTCCAGCAGCGCGGCCACGTCGGCGGCCAGGGCACCCAAATCGAGACTCGCCCCATCGTGGAGCAGGTGGGCGAGGCGCGGATGGGTGGGCAATTCGAGGAGGGCCAAGCCGCGCGGCGTGATGCGGCCCGCGTCGTCCAGGGCGTCCAGGTCACGCAACAGGCTCCGGGCGGCGGCCACGCGAGACTCCGGCGGCGCGTCCAGCCAGGCGAGGGCCTGCGGGTCAGGTGCCCCCCAACCGGCCAGTTCCAGCATGAGGGGCGCGAGGTCGGCCTCCTCGATCTCGGGGGGGCGGGCGGCAGTCAGGAGGGCGTGGGTGCGCTCGCTCCACAGGCGGTAGGCGGTGCCCGGCGCGGTGCGTCCGGCGCGGCCCGCCCGCTGCTCGGCGGCGTCGCGCGTGACCCGTTCCGTCAACATCCGGCTCAGGCCCGTGCCGGGGTCGAAGCGTTGCGTCCGGCTCAGCCCGCCGTCCACCACCACCCGAACGCCCGCCAGCGTGAGGCTCGTCTCCGCGATGGAGGTCGCCAGCACGACCTTGCGCCGCCCGGCGGGGTCGGGCACGAGGGCGCGGCGCTGCTCGCCGAGGGGGAGGTCGCCGTAAAGGGGCAACACCACGGCGTTCACGTCGGGCAAGGCCGCCCCCGCCCCGCGAATCTCGCGCACACCGGGGAGGAAGGCGAGGATGTCGCCCTCCGGGTGCGTCTCCAGAGCCGTCCGCACCGCTCGGGCCACCGTGTCCTCCACGCGGCCCGTCGGGTCGGCGTTCAGGTAACGGACCTCGACCGGGTACGTTCGCCCGGCGCTCCGCACGAACGGGGCGTCCAGCCGCTCGGGGAGGGCCGGGTCGAGCGTCGCGCTCATCACGAGGACGCGCAGATCGTCCCGCAGCGCCCCCTGCACCTCCCGCAGCAGGGCGAGGGCGAGGTCGGCGTTCAGCGACCGCTCGTGGAACTCGTCGAGGATGACGAGGCCGACGCCGCCGAGTTCCGGGTCCCGTTGCAGGCGGCGGGTGAGAATGCCCTCGGTGACGACCTCGATGCGGGTGCGGGGCGACACGCGCGACTCGAACCGGACCCGATACCCGACCGTTCCGCCGACCTCCTCCCCCAGCCCCTCGGCGAGCCGGGCCGCGACCGCCCGCGCCGCCACCCGCCGGGGCTGGAGCATCACGATGGTCCGTCCGGCAAGCCAGGATTCGTTCAGCAGTTCCAGCGGCAGGCCCGTGCTCTTCCCCGCTCCCGGCGGTGCCTGAAGCACGACCAGCGGGTGCGCCGCCAGCACCGCGCGCAGCTCGGGCAGCACCTCGAAGACGGGGAGGGCGGTGGGGGACACGCGGGGCATGGTAACAGGGGGCTTGTGGCGGGTGGCCCGTGGCTTGTGGAGGGGCGGAGGCGGGCCACGCGGGAACCCGCATACTTGACCCCATGCAGCCCCATCTTCTCGAAGCGTTGCGTCTCCGCATCGAACAGGCCGGGGTGTCGGCCCACGAAACGAGGCTCCTGCCCCACGCTCGCCTCGCCTTCGACCTGCATCTGAACGGTGAATCGGACGCTGAGGTGGGCGAGTCACGCTGGGGCGGCGGGCCTGACGTTCCCGAAGGGTTCGAGTGGCCGCGTCTGGGCAGGTTCCCGATGGGTTTCGTGGCGCAGATCAATCTCGCCGACCTCGTGCCCGACGAGGAGAATCCGTTTCCGCAAAGGGGACTGCTGCAATTCTTCGCCGACATGACGAGCGACGCGGCCCACGTCGTCCTCGTGGACGCGGACGCGCCGTTGCGACGCGCCGACCCCGAACTCGACACCGAATGGGGCGAGATGCCGCCGCATCGCCTCCGGATCGTGCCGCGCGCCGACCTGCCGCAGTGGGCGACGGGCGACTACGACGAGGTGACGGCGGACATGAGCGAGGAAGAACAGCAGGCCTATGGGGACGCCTTCAACGTGACCGAGGGTGCCCGCCCCGGTGCTGACTTCGCCGGTCAGCTCCTCGGCCACGTCGCGGGCATCGGCCATGACCCGCGAGAGAGTGCCTTCGAACTGCGTGAACTCGGCCCGTCTGACTCCTTCGACAGCGACGACTCGGAGCATCAGAGTGCTATTCAACGCTGGCGCAACCTCGCCACGTTCGACTCCATCCGCTCCCTCGACTTCCTCCTCGGTGACGCCGGGTACTTCGGCTTCCTCATCCACGAGGACGACTTGGAGAGGCTCGACTTCTCGCGCGTCTATGCCCTGTTGCAGAGTTCCTGAGCATCAACTTAGCCTCAGCACGTCCCGCAAGTCCCCCAGCACCGCGTCCGGCACCTCTTCCATGAGCGGGTGTCCGGTCGGGAGGAGGGCCGCGCGCAATCCGACCTGTTGCGGCCCCCAGATATCGTTGCGGGGCGAGTCGCCGACGAACCAGGCGTCCGCCGCACCCACGCCGAGACGGTGGAGAGCGAGCGTGTAGATGGCCGGGTCGGGCTTCCGCACCCCCACTCCCTCACTGATCACCACGTCGTCCACCAGCGGGGCAAGGCCGCTCCGTTCGAGGCACATGGTCTGAACCTCCACCCACCCGTTCGTCACGATGCCGACCTTCACGCCGCGCCGCCGCAACTCGCGCAGCACGTCCGCCGCGTGGGGCATGGGGACGGGGACAGCGAGCGAGTGGGACGAGAAATCGTCGAGGAGCGTCTGCGGGTCGTGCGTCAGGGCGAACTCGCGCACGAGGAGGGGCATCACCTCCCGCTTCGGGCGGTAGCCGAAGTCGTCCAGCACGACGAACCGCTCGGCGTACCCGTCCGGGAGGGCGTGGCGCGTGACGTGGCCGCTCAGCCAGGCCCTCATCGTCGCGGCGCGGTCGTGCAGGGTGCCGTCGAGGTCGAAGAGGACCGCCTTCACACCGCCTCAGCGCGGGCCGGGCCGCACGCTCACGTCGGGCAACGTGGCGTCACGCGGGGCCTCCAGCACGAAGCGGACGGTGGCGGCGACGGTCGCCGGGTCGATGAACTCGCCGGGATCGTACTCCGCGCCCTCCTGCGTCCTCACCTTGCGCTGCATGGGCGTGGCGGTGCGGCCCGGATAGACCGTGGTGACGCGGACCCCGTGAGGTGCCTCCTCGTCGCGCAGGGCGTCGGCCAGTGCTTTCAGGGCGAACTTGCTCGCCGCGTAGCTCGCCCAGCCGGGGTTGGCGCGCAGGCCCGCCCCGCTGTTGATGAAGACGACCGTACCCCGCTCGGCCCGCACGTGAGGCAACAGCAGCCGGGTCAGCTCGGCGGGGGCGACCACGTTCACCGCGAGGGTATGCGTCCAGACCGCGTGTTCCTGCTCACTCACGGCACCCAACTCGACGACGCCCGCGTTATGGATGATGTTCGTGACCCGTCCGAGGTCCGCCAGAGCCGCCCCGAACGTCTCCGGGCGCGTGAGATCGAGCGGCAGCGGCGTCGCCCCCTCCACCTCGGCGCAGAGGGCGGCGAGCCTTTCCGGGTCCCGCCCCTGCAAGATGAGGTCGTGAGTCCCCGAGAGTTCCCGCGCGAGCGCCATGCCGATGCCGCCCGTCGCCCCGGTGATGAGTGTCACGGGCCGCTCTGAAGCTGTCATACCCGGCAAGTTAACGCACGAGCCGCGAGTCGAAGAACCGCTCCTGAAAGAAGACGGCCCCCATGATCTCCGCATCCGTCCAAGTCGTGCCCTCCCGCGCCACGATCAGCTTGTCCTCCACGTCATCGGTGCGGAGGATAACGGCGACCACGACGCCCTCGGCCTCCCGCACAGGTTCCGTCCAGCCGAGGAGATAAACGTCGATGGGTGCGCCATCCCCGCTCATGGTGCCCGGCAGTTCTCCGTAATTCACCGGGTACACGAGGTCCGGCCAGCGCGGATGCACGCTGCCCAGCGGGCGGTCCACGACGACGCGCACCCGCTGGCCGAGGTAAACGGTGAGGTCCGGCCTCATGTGTGGGGGAGAGTAACCTGAAGTCGGGACGGCGCATCCGGGACAGCGCATCACTCGTGTCTCCCTGCCGTTCCTTCCTCAGCCCTCTACTCCCGTTGGCGGTGGACTGGATCGGCGATTGGAACCAGAACGCAGGTCGTGGAAGGGGAGGCAGCCCATATGGACTACACGAAGCTGGGAAGCACCGGACTGGACGTGTCCCGCATCTGCCTCGGCTGCATGGGGTTCGGGGACCCGGAACGCTGGATTCACAAATGGGTCCTGGGCGAGGAGGAGAGCCGCCCAGTCATCCAGAAAGCCGTCGAGTTGGGCATCAACTTCTTCGATACCGCCAACGTCTATTCCCTCGGGGTGAGCGAGGAGATTCTTGGGCGAGCCTTGCGGGACTTCGCCAACCGGGATGAGGTCGTCATCGCCACCAAGCTGCACGGCAGGATGCGTGAGGGGCCGAACGGCGGCGGGCTGTCGCGCAAGGCGATCATGAGCGAGATCGACCACAGCCTGAAGCGGCTGGGCACGGACTACGTGGACCTCTACCAGATTCATCGCTGGGACCCCCACACGCCCATCGAGGAGACGATGGAGGCCCTGCATGACGTGGTAAAGGCGGGGAAGGCACGTTATATCGGGGCCTCCGCCATGTGGGCGTGGCAGTTCCAGCGGGCATTGCACGTCGCCGAGCGGCACGGCTGGACGCGCTTCGTCTCGATGCAGGACCACCTGAACCTGATCTACCGGGAGGAGGAACGGGAGATGCTGCCGCTGTGCCGCGCGGAGGGCATCGGCGTGATTCCCTACAGCCCGCTCGCCTCCGGGCGACTGACGCGCGACTGGTCGTCGGAGAGCACGCTCCGTTCCGAGACCGATCAGATCGCCAGGAGCAAGTACGGCGCGACCGAGGGCACGGACCGGCAGATCGTGGAACGGGTGGCGGACTTAGCCGGGAAGCTCGGTGTTCCGCGCGTCCATATCGCGCTCGCCTGGCTCCTCCAGAAGCAGCCGGTGACGGCACCGATCATCGGGGCGACGAAGATCAGGCACCTGGAGGATGCGGTGGGTGCGCTGTCCGTGAAACTGATGCAGGAAGAGGTCACGTCCCTGGAAGAGCCGTACGTGCCCCATCCCATCGTCGGGCATCAGTAGTTTCAGGGGGCAGCGCCGTCTTTCTCCTCATCTCTCATCACTCACCCCCCATCACTCATCCCTTCCAACCCACCCTGCTACCCTGCCCGGATGACCAGAAAGGCGAGCAAGCTGGCGGGCGTGACGCTCAAACCGGGCGCGGTGCGGCGCACTCTTGGCCGCTACCCCTTCGGGCACGCCGGGGACATCGGGGACGCGGACGCGGGCATCGCGGCGGGCGAGGTCGTGGACGTGCGGGCACCGGACGGCTCCGTGGTCGGGCGCGGCTACTTCAACCCGGAGGGGGCCACCCCCCTGCGGATGCTGACGTGGACGCGGGAGGACATCGACCTGAACTTCTACCGCGCTCGGGTGCGGGCGGCGCTGGCGCGGCGGGCGGGGCGGGTCGTGGACACCGACGGCCTGCGCGTTCTGCACGCCGAGGCGGACGGGATGCCCGGCGTGGTGGCCGACCGCTTCGGGGACGTGCTGGGCGTGCAGCTTCGCAACGCGGGGGTGGAGCGCCACCGTGACCTCATCCTGCGGGCGCTGCGCGAGGAGACGGGCGCGACCTCCGCCTATGAGCGGAGCGACACGGGCGAGCGCCGCCGCGAGGGGCTGGACCTCCGCTCCGGCGTCCTGTGGGGCGACGTGCCGGAGCGCGTGACCTTTCACGAGGACGACCTCGCGCTGCACTTCAGCCCGCTGGACGCGCAGAAGACGGGCTTTTTCCTCGACCAGCGCGACAACCGCCGCCTGCTGCGCTCGCTCGTCCGTCCGGGCGAGGGCTTTCTCGACGTGTACTCGTACACCGGGGGCTTCTCTCTGCACGCGGCGCGGGCGGGGGCCAAACCCGTCGCCATCGACAAGGATCAGGTCGCGCTCGGTGTGCTGGAACGCGAGGCACGCGAGAACGGGGTGAGTGTCGGCGTGCGCTGGGGCGACGCGCTGGAAACCCTGACGGCGCTGGAGCGTGAGGGCCGGAGCTTCGGGGCGGCGGTGCTGGACCCCCCCACCCTCGCCAAGCGGCGGGAGGACGTGCCGCGCGCCAAGCGCATCTTCACGGACGGCACGAGCCGCGCCCTGCGGATGCTGCGGCCCGGCGGGCATCTCCTCGTGAGCACCTGCGCGCACTACATCGGGGTGGGCGACCTGCTCGACGCCGCCCGCGTCGCCGCCGGGGAGGCCGGGTGCGATGCCGAGGTCGTCACCGTCACCTACCAGCCCGCCGACCATCCCCACCTGTTGAGCGTGCCCGAAAGCCTCTACCTCAAGAGCCTGCTGCTTCGCAAGGAGGAGTAACGGGGGAACCCTCACCCCCTGTCTTTGAGGCTCCTCCCATCTCCGCCAAATCGAGTCATCCGCACTTTCCCTCACTCTGCCGAATTCCTCGGTCCCATCCTCAACCCGAAATGCCTTGCGTTCACTCATGGTCCGACGTGAACACCTTCCCGCTTACAGCATAGAAGGAGGGCGCGAGCCATCCAGCCCACGCCCCCTCTTCTCTCCTGTGTTTCGGCTCAGCTCGCCTGACCGAACTGCATCCTGAACACGAACTTCGTCACTTCGCCCTTGAGGGTATCGATCATGTCGTTGAACATGTTCGTCGCCTCGAACTTGTACTCCGTGAAGGGGTCGCGCTGGCCGTAGCCGCGCAGGCCGATGCCCTGCCGCAGCACGTCCATGCCGTGCAGGTGCTCTTTCCAGTGCTGGTCCACGACTTGCAGGAGGACGTAGCGCGAGAGGGAGTTGAGCATCGTGGGGCTGAGTTCCTCCCGGCGGGCGTCGAAGGTGTCGGCGACGGCGTTCAGGAGGTGGGCATGCGCCGCGTCGGGGGCCATGCCGCGCAGGGCCTCGAAGTCGTACGTCTCCAGTTGGGGCACGGCGTCGAGCATGTTCGTCCGCAGGGTCTCCAGGTCCCACGTCTCGGCGGCCTGATCGGCGGGCGCGTGGGTGGCGAGCTGCATCTCCGTGAAGTCGGCGATCATGCCCTCGGTCGACTCCTCCACGTCCTCGTCGGCCCCGAGCAGCACCTCGCGGCGCTGGGCGTACACCGTGTCGCGCTGCTTGCTCATCACGTTGTCGAACTCCAGCAGTTGCTTGCGGATGCCGAAGTTGCGGTCCTCCACCCGCGCCTGCGCCCGCTCGATGGCCCCCGTCACCATCTTCGCCTCGATGGGCTGGGTGTCGTCCATGCCGAGGCGGTCCATCATCGCCACCACGCGGTCGTTGGCGAACAGGCGCATCAGGTCGTCCTCGAACGAGACGTAGAAGCGGCTGGAGCCGGGGTCGCCCTGACGCCCCGCGCGGCCCCGGAGCTGGTTGTCGATCCGGCGCGACTCGTGCCTCTCGGTGCCGATGATGTGCAGCCCGCCGATCTCCTGCACGCGGGCATGGTCGGCGATGGTGTCGGCCTGAAGCTGCTGCGCCTGCCGGATGAAGTCGGGGGTGACGCCGGGGATGAGCAGCCCCAGCCGCTCGGCCTCGGGGTCCTGACGGCTGATCGCCTTGATGAAATTCTCGACCTCGGGGGCGAAGCGGCTCATGCCGAGCTGCCCCTCGATGGCCTCGCCCAGGATGAACTCGGCGTCGCCGCCCAGCTTGATGTCGGTACCGCGCCCGGCCATGTTCGTGGCGATGGTGACGGTGCCCGAGCGACCCGCCTGCGCGATGATGCTCGCCTCCTGCGCCTCGTACTTGGCGTTGAGGACGCTGTGCGGGATACCCGCCTGGGTCAGCAGCTCGCTCAGTTGCTCCGAGGTGACGATGCTCGCCGTGCCGATCAACACGGGCCGCCCGGTCGCGTGCATCTCCTTGACCTCCTCCACGACCGCGTTGTACTTGCCCATCCGCGAGCGGTACACGAGGTCGTCGGCATCCTTGCGGACGATGGGCCTGTTCGTGGGGATCACGAGCACGTCCGAGCCGTAGATGTCGAGGAACTCCTTCTCCTCGGTCTTGGCGGTGCCCGTCATGCCCGCGAACTTGCCGTACAGGCGGAAGAAGTTCTGGTAGGTGATCGTGGCGAGCGTCTGGTTCTCGTTCTCGATCTTGACGCCCTCCTTCGCCTCGATGGCCTGGTGCAGCCCCTCGCCGTAGCGGCGGCCCGGCATGGAGCGCCCGGTGAACTCGTCGATGATGACGACCTCGCCCTCGGCGTTCACGATGTAGTCCTTCTCGCGCTGGTACAGCTCGCGCGCCCGGATCGCCTGGGTGATCATGTGCGCCTTGTCCATGTTCTCGGGGCTGTAGAGGTCGCCCAGCGAGAGCAGCCGCTCGATCTTGGTGATGCCGCCCTCGGTGATGTGGACCTGCTTGCCCTTCTCGTCGATGGTGTAGTCGCCCGTCGGCTCGGTGCGCTTGCCGGGTTCGGCGGGTTCGCCCCGTTGCAGGCGGCGGATCAGCTTGGCATAGACGTAATAGAGGTCGGTGGCCTTCTCCGCCGCGCCCGAGATGATGAGCGGCGTTCTGGCCTCGTCGATCAGGATGGAGTCCACCTCGTCCACGATGGCGAAGTTGAGGGGGTGCCCCTCGCGCAGCACGAGCTGTTCACGGCTCTGGGCCATGTTGTCGCGCAGGTAGTCGAAGCCGAGTTCCGAGTTGGTGACGTAGGTGATGTCACAGGCGTAGGCGGCCTGGCGCTGGTGCGGCTGCATGTCGCGGCTGGCGAGGCCGACGGTGAGGCCCAGCGTGCGGTACAGCAGGCCCATCTCCTCGGCCCCGACGCGGGCGAGGTAGTCGTTCACGGTGACGAGGTGGGTGCCCCGGCCCTCCAGCGCGTTGAGGGCCAGCGCCAGCGTGGCGACGAGCGTCTTGCCCTCGCCGGTTCGCATCTCGGCGATGCGGCCCTGGTGCAAGGCCGCCCCGCCGACGAGCTGCACGTCGTAATGTCGCTTGCCGATGGAGCGGCGGCCCGCCTCCCGGATCAGGGCGAAGGCGGGCACGATCACGTCGTCGAGCGACTCCCCGCCCTCCTGCACCCGGCGGCGCAGGTCCATAAAGGCCGCCGCGAGGTCCTCCACCCTCATCGTCTCTTCCTCCAGCGCGTTCACGGGCTGCACCACCGTCTTGACGATGCGCTGCACGTCGCGCTGGTTGTTGTCGAACACCTTGTTCAGGACACGAAACATATCGCCCGAGTATAGCCTGCCCGGCCTGACGCCCGCCTCACAACTTCAGTGAGACACGTGTAGGGAAGTTGAGTTGGGGCGGCTCAGGGAGGAGGGCGGGTACACTGGGAGGAGGAAGGCTGATCGGAGGGGATGCCGTGACCAGAACCGTGGATGTGGCCGAGTTCGCCGCGCAGATGGCGGAGTTGTTGCGGGAGGCCGAGGCGGGGGAAACCATCGTGATCACGCGGGAGGGCAGGCCCGCCGTTCATCTTCAAAGGGCGGAGACGACGGCTGAGCCTGCGGGGGCACCTGGGGTCGGAACAACGCTTTGGGACGCTCTGAAAGACGCTCCGAAAGCGAGAACTGCCGAGGAGGAGCTGATCATCGACCGGAAGGCCGACCTCTGGCGAAACGATCACTTCGAGTTTGACCCGGAGTGACCTTGTTCCTTCTCGATACGAATGTCGTCAGCGAGGAGATGAACCGCCGCCCCGACCCCTCGGTGGTCGCCTGGATGCAACGGGTCGAACTGGAAACCGCATTTCTCAGCGTCATCTCGCTGGGTGAGATCGAACGTGGCATCGCCTCACTCGAACGGCGCGCGGGTGGACCGACACGGCGCAGCCGGGAACTGGCCGAGTGGCTCACGCTCGCCCTCCTCCCACGTTTCGAGGGGCGTATCCTGCACGTCACCCTGCCCATCGCCCGGCGCTGGGGACGGATGCTCGACGAGCAGGCCGGAAAGGGACTTCCCCCACCCTGGGGCGACACCATGATCGCCGCCACCGCCGCACAGCACGGCTTGACGGTTGCTACCCGCAACACCGCTGACTTTCAGGCCCTCGGTGTCCCGTTCCTCAACCCCTGGGAGGAGTGACGCTCAGGCGTTCGCCAGCGGCGCGTAGGCCACGGCCCCCTCGCTGAGCGGACTTGACGAGCGGCCCGCCCGAATCGCCGCCGCCCCCGCCAGCGCGATCATCGCCCCGTTGTCGGTGTTCAGGCCCTGGCCGGGAAAGACGGCCCGCACGCCACTCGCCGCGAACGCCTCACGCAGCGCCCGGTTCGCCGCCACCCCACCGGAGACGACGACCGTTTCTCGCCCGTGAGCTTGCGCGGCCCGCAGCGTCGTCCTCACGAGGAAGCGCACGGCGGCCCGCTCGAATCCGGCGGCGAGGTCTTCGGGGTTGGCTCCCGCCTTGTGCGCGAGCAGCGCCGCCGTCTTCAGGCCGCTGAAGGAGAAGTCGAAACCCTTCTGCCCCTGCAAGGGTTCCTTGAAGGGCACAGCGTCGGGATTGCCTCTCAGGGCCGCCTCGCTGATCGCCGGGCCGCCCGGATACCCCAGCCCCGCCAGCCGCGCAATCTTGTCGAACGCCTCGCCCGCCGCGTCGTCCCGCGTCGCGCCCACGAGGACATACTCGCCGTCACGCGGCACGTCGAAGAGGTGCGTGTGCCCACCGCTCACCACGAGGGCGAGGTAGGGGGCGATGAGGTCCGCCTCCGAGGCCGCCGCGTAGATGTGCCCCTCCAGGTGATGCGCCGCGTAGAAGGGAATACCGAGTGCCTGAGCCAATCCCTTGCCGTACATCAAACCCACGAGAAGCGCGCCGACGAGGCCGGGGCCGGAGGTGGCGGCGACCGCATCCAAGTCACCGACGCTCAGACCCGCCTCGGCCAGCGCGCCCCCCATCACCGCGTCGATGCGCTCCATGTGCTCGCGGCTCGCCAGTTCGGGCATGACACCGCCGTACTGGGCGTGGACCGTTTGCGACCAGACCCGGTTGGCGAGCACCCGCACCGAGCCATCCGGCGCGAGTTCCACCACGCCTACCCCCGTGTCGTCGCAGGAAGTGTCGATGCCGAGGATGTGCCGGGGGCCGCTCATCGCGGGGGAGTGTAGCAGGGGTAGGCCAAAAGGACGGGGCGCGTGGGCACCCTCGCCGTGTACCGTGTCGTCATCTCAAGGAGACTTCTTCTCCATGCGCTTGCGTTGAACGTCCAGTCCTGAACCGTCTGCCCCGCCTCACCGCGCGGCGTCACGCTCTCATGCTGGAGGTTCTCACATGCACTGGTCCCACTCATTTTACGAGCGGCAGGACGCCCTCACCGGCTGTTATCACGCTCCCATCCACACCCATCACACGACGCTCGCCTCTCGGGTCACGGCGCACCGGGGAGGGCCGGGCACGCTGCTGGAACTCGGCGCGGGCGGGGGGCAATTTGCCGTCGCCGCCGCGCTCACCGGGTATCGGGTGACGGCGCTGGAATTGATGCCGGGGGGAAGTGAACATACTCACCAACTCGCCGCCGAGCACGGAGTTACGGTGCGGACGCTGACGGCGGATTTCTACACCGCCGACCCCGGCGGCCCCTTCGACACCGTGTGCTACTGGGACGGCTTCGGCATCGGGGAGGACGACGATCAACGCCGTCTCCTCTCGCGGGTGGCGGGGTGGCTCGCGCCGGGCGGAACGGCCTACGTGGACGTGTATACGCCGTGGTACTGGGCACGGCACGCGGGCTTTACCCGACGGACGGAGACATTCACCCAGACCTACGGCTTCGACGCGGACGGCTGCCGGATGCTGGACACCTACGCGCCCAATGGCGAGGAACCGTTCACCCAGTCTCTCCGTTGCTATAGCCCCGCCGACCTGCGCCTGCTGCTCTCCGACACCGGGCTGACGCTGGCAGAGGTGTGGCCGGGCGGTGCCTACGACCCCGGCGCGGGCATCTACCACCCACAGGTTTCTCTCAGCGAGGCGATGACGTTCACGGCGGTTCTCATCCCTCACTCCTAACCCCTCCCCCCTACCACGCCCGAGGGTCGCTCGCCGGTTCCTCCGCCAGCAGCCACAGTGAGCGGCCCTGCCGGGCGGCGTCGCGCTGGGCGTCGAGCAACACGGCCTCCAGTTCAGCGCCGAGATTCTTATTGCGCTTGCGGAAGTGCTCGTAGTCGCACAGCACGACGGCGAAGCGGGTGGGGCGGGACTGGGGATCGGTGAGCACGTCGTACAGGGCGTCCCAGTTGCGCCCGAAGCTCTCGGTCAGCGCCAGGCCGCGCAGGACGGCGAGCATCAGGCCCTCCTTGTCGCGCACGTTCGAGAGGTCGATCTCGCGCACGGAGACCTGATACCCGGCGGCAACGATGCGCGGGTCGTGCGGGGCCGTCTGGATGCCCTGCGGCGGGGCGCTGAAGACGTTGATCACGGCTGCACCCGCCCGAACGAGCGGTAGTGGTCGGCGGTGTAGTAGCACTCGTCCACCGCGCGCACGGGGCCGCCGCACACGAGCCGCCGCGCGCCCCGGTCGTCCTCGCCGGGGGTGGGCACGGTGTACTCGCGGTAGTAGCCCCGCCTCTGCCGGGGGAGAATGCCCTCGCGGTTGCCGAAGGTGCTGCCGTCCTTCGCATAGGGAAAGGGGCCGCCCACCCGAATCAGGGTGAGGGTGCGCCGGGCCTCGCGCGGGAGGTCGGAGGCGGTGAGGAGGGGCAGGCCGCTCTGCGGGTCACGGGTCGCCCGCGTGGTCGTGGACGTTTGGACGGTCTGGGTCGCCGTCGCCTGCCCCTCGTCGGGCGGCGCGCAGGCGACGAGCAGCCCGCCGAGGAGGAGGGGCCGCAGGAAACGCGGCAGGTGGGAAAAGCTCATCCGTCAGAGTCTAAGCCGTCCAGCCACGCGAGCAGGTCAGGCAGGAGCGGGACGAGACCCTTGTACGCCACCTGCCCCGGCGTCATCGTCCGCAGCGCGGCGGCGAGGAGGCGGGCATGGGCCGGGTCTGCGACCACCTCCGGCAGAGGGGAGATGTAGGGCCGGATGGTGAAGAGTGCTCCGTGAGCTTCTGGGAAGCCCGTCAAGGTCTGCCGTTCCACCCGCAGGAAGGCCCGTTCTGGGTCGAAATGGGTGTCGGGGTTCCGGTCGGGATCAAGTGGCGCAACGGGATGATGGTCGAGACGGTCGCTCATCGCCACGCCCCACGCGAAGCGCACGAACGGCCCGCGCGAGATCACGGCGTCCACCAGTCGGGCAGCGGTGGCATTCATCGGCCCGCTTCCGGCGACCGGCTCATGCACCGCCACGAAGTCCCGCCCCAGCTTGTCGCGCGGGTCCCAATGTTGGGGCGAGAGGACGTGGACGGCGGCCAGCCAGTCCCCGCCGTCGGGATGGCGAGCGATGATGGCGAGGTCTTCCTGAGCATTCAGCCCGAGGAAATCGAGCGCGTTCACGGGCGTCAGGTCGGCAATGAGAGGGGCGAGGGGAGCGTTAAAGCGGCGCAGGTCCTTCAATCTTCCCCAGCGTAGGCCCAAGTCGGCAGACCAGCCGAGCGCGTGGTTGGTGAACGTCCGCCCGTCCCAGGTCATCACCCCGCCGCTTTCACGGGCGAGCGTGCGGGCGACGAAGGACAGCGCCGCTTCCCGCAGTTCCGGCGTCAGGCCCGCCTCCCCCGCGTACTCGTGGAGCGCCCGGCGGTGGGCGGCGGCCTTGCTCGCCACGAAGCGCGGGGACTCGCGGTCGAGGGCGAAGGTGTGCCCCTCCAAGACCGAAGATGCGTCCGGTCCGACCCACGGCACCGCCTGAACACCCAACCGGTACAGCCCCGCCGAAACGGTGTACCGCCCGCTCAGGAAGGGACGGTAGAGCTTGGGCGGAGAGGTGAGCACAGCCTGAGTCTCGCAGAGGAGGAACGGTCTTCAAGCTGGCGGCTGGAAGCTGGCCGCCCTATGCCAAACTCCCATTGCTCATGACGCCCGTGGCAATCAGCACCAGAATCACAACACCTACGACGACGCGGTACACGGCAAAGCCCTTGAAGTCGTTGGTGGACACGAAGCGCAGCAGCCAGCCGATGGCGAGGTACGCCACGCCGAAGCTCGTCACGGCACCCAGCACGACGTTCAGGAGGCCGATCTCCTGCAAGATCAGCTCGCGTTCCTGCAAGAGGTTCAGGAGCGCCGCGCCGCCGAGGGTGGGCACGCCGAGGTAG
This sequence comes from Deinococcus sp. YIM 134068, assembly GCF_036543075.1. Lineage (NCBI taxonomy): Bacteria > Thermotogati > Deinococcota > Deinococci > Deinococcales > Deinococcaceae > Deinococcus > Deinococcus lichenicola. The sequence goes on along the minus strand of NZ_JAZHPF010000004.1, from coordinate 152,808 downwards.
AAGCTGAACTTGGTCGCGGTGGGACGGTCCAGCCCCAGCACCATGCCGCCCAGGATGGAACTCGCGCTGCGCGAGAAGCCCGGCCACAGCAGCGCGAGGCATTGCAGCGCCCCGATCAGGAGGGACTTCCGCACGCCGATGCCCTCGATCTGCCGCACGGTCGGCGTCACACGGCGGCTCTCGATCACCCACATCAGCACGCCGCCGACGATCAAGGCCCAGGCGACCACGCTGGGCCGGAAGAGATTCGCCTTGATCGCGTCCCCGAAGGCGAGGCCCAGGATCACGGCGGGGATGCACGCCACCAGCACGCCCAGCCACAGCCTCTGCTGGGTTCGGTCCTGCCCGATACGGCGAATCTCCAGAAAGTCGCGCCAGTAATACGCCAGCACCGCCAGAATCGCGCCGCCCTGAATGACGACCTCGAAGGCGTCCTTGACCTCCTTCGTCCAGGGCACGCCCATCAGGTTGCCCGCCAGGATCAGGTGTCCGGTCGAGCTGATGGGCAAGAACTCCGTGATGCCCTCCACGATCCCGTACACGATGGCGTAGAACCAATCCATAATCCGGGGGAGCCTAGCACCTTCGCCGCACGGTGAGCTTCGGAACAAAGGTGGAGACTGGGGGCGTGCCCTTCAGCCCCTACCTCCGCCGCTGGAAGCTCGTGCCAGATGGAGAACCCGTTCACACCCACAGCAGCGACCTCCTTCCGGTGCGGTTCGGGGATCAGGCAGCCATGCTCAAGCTCCCACGAGAGGACGAGGAACGCTTCGGCGGTGGGCTGATGCTGTGGTGGAACGGTGAGGGAGCGGCGCGCGTTTTAGCACACGACGAGGAGACGGGCGCTCTCCTGCTCGAACGCCTCACGGGATCACGTTCTCTCGTGGGGATGGTGGAAGCGGGGCAGGATGACGAAGCTTCGCGCGTCCTGTGTGCAGTTGCCGCCTGCCTCCACGCCCCGCGTTCCCGGCCCCTGCCCGACCTCGTGCCGCTGAAGACGTGGTTTCGCGCCCTCGAACCCGCCTCCAGGCAGTACGGCGGCATTCTGCTCGACTCCGCCAGGGCCGCACGCGCCCTGCTCGCCACGCCGCAAGAGGTGGGCGTGCTGCACGGCGACCTCCACCACGAGAACGTCCTCGACGGCGGGGAGCGCGGCTGGCTGGCAATTGATCCCAAACGGCTGCTCGGCGAGCGCGGCTTCGACTACGCCAACATCTTCTGTAACCCGGACCTTCCCACGGCCCTCCGGCCCGGACGGCTCGCTCGTCAGTCGTACATCGTGGCGGAAGCGGCGGGGCTAGACCGCGAGCGCCTCTTGCAATGGGTCCTCGCCTACGCTGGATTGTCGGCGGCGTGGTGGCTGGAAGGCGGCAGGGACGACGAGGCCGGGCCTGTGTTAGCGGTCGCTCAACTCGCCCTGGCGGAACTGGACCTTTGACCCTCTGCTATACTCCCCGTTTGGGTGCCCCCGTGACCCCTGCCCGCGTGCGCTGGAACGTCGCGCGTGGGCCTGGCCGAGACGAGCAGCAAGGCGGCTGGCGCGAGGACGGCAAACTTTTTCCCGACCAACGTTCAGGAGCTACCGTGTCGTACATTTCCATGAAGCAGCTTCTCGAAGCGGGCGTCCACTTCGGGCACGAGACCAAGCGCTGGAACCCCAAGTTCAAGCGGTTCATCTTCGCCGAGCGCAACGGCATCTTCATCATCGACCTGCAAAAGACCCTCAAGCAGATCGACCGCTCGTTCGACTACATCAAAGACCTCTCCGAGCGCGGCGGCGTGATCCTCTTCGTCGGCACGAAGAAGCAGGCCCAGGAGATCGTGGAGCTGGAGGCCCGCCGCACCGGCATGCCCTTCGTGACGAGCCGCTGGCTGGGCGGGATGCTCACCAACTTCCGCACCATGCGGACGCGCATCGACCGCCTGAACGAACTGGACGACATGTTCGAGACGGGCCGCATCAACGACCGCCCGAAGGCCGAGCGCGTCGAGCTGAGCGCCGAGCGTGAGCGGCTGCTGCGCTTCGTGGGCGGCATCCGCAAGATGACCCGCCTGCCCGACGCGATCTTCGTGGTGGACCCCACGAAGGAAGTCATCGCCGTGCAGGAGGCGAACAAGCTCGGGATTCCCGTGATCGCGCTGGCCGACACCGACTCCGACCCGGACGTGATCGACTACATCGTGCCCGGCAACGACGACGCGATCCGCTCGATCCAGCTCATCACCCACCGCGTCGGCGACCTCATGGTGGAGGCGCGTGGCGGCGGGGAGGACGTTTCGGGTGCCCGCGTCGAGGCGGAGACTGCCGACATCGACGCGGCGGAAGAGGACGCCCAGGGCGACACCTCGCAGCTCACGAGCACGCAGGGCCGCTCCTAAGCCCCCACCTCGCACACTCGGGGGCGTCCGGCGCGGTTCGGTCCGCCCCCCGTTTCAACCACCAATCCAAGATTCAGGAGGTACGCACCATGATGGAATCGATCAAGAAGCTGCGCGAGCTGACCGGCGCGGGCATGATGGACGTGAAAAAGGCCCTCAGCGACGCGGGCAACGACGAGGACAAGGCGGTTGCCCTGCTGCGTGAGCGCGGCATCGTGAAGGCTGCCAAGAAGGCCGACCGCGAGGCGAAGGAGGGGCTGGTGCGCTTCGTCGTGGAGGGCAACCGGGCCGCCATCGTCGAGGTGAACAGCGAGACCGACTTCGTGGCGCGCAACGCCGACTTCCAGGCGCTCGTGGGGGAGCTGGCCCAGGCCGCATTGAAGGCGGGCACGAACGACGTGGAGGAGTTCCGCACCTTCACGATGGACGGCGGCGACACCGTGGGCGTCGCGGTCGCGGCGGCGGCGGGCAAGATCGGGGAGAACCTCGTCCTGAACCGCGTGGCCTTTATCGAGGCAGGTGAGGGCGAGACGCTGGCCGGGTACGTCCACTCCAACGGCAAGATCGGCGTCCTCGTGGACCTCACGGGCGGCAGCGAGGCGCAGGCGAAGGACGTGGCCCTGCACGTCGCCGCCGAGCGCCCGCAGTACCTCACGCGCGACGAGGTGAACAGCGGCGACATCGAGAAGGAGCGCGAGATTCTGACGAATAAGGCCTTGAACGAGGGCAAGCCGCAGCAGATCGTCGAGAAGATCGTCTCCGGGCAGATCGGCAAGTTCTACGAGGAGAAGGTGCTGCCCGAGCAACGCTTCGTGAAGGACAACAGCGTGACGGTGAAGGGGTATCTGGGCGGCGCGAGCGTGAAACGCTTTGTGCGCTTCGAGATCGGCGCGTAACGAGTGAAGACGGGGGGCGGCGACATACTCAGCCGCCCCTCTTCTTGGGCCGCTCTCCCCTGCCGGCGGCTCCCCCCGTGGACCGCCGGCTTCTTCCCGCCCGACTCCTTGCCCGAGGTGAACTGTGTTCAAACGTGTCCTGCTCAAACTTTCCGGTGAATTTCTCGCGGGTGAGTCCGGTTTCGGCATCAGCCCCGACACGACGGCGCAACTCGCGCGCCTGATCACGGGGGCGCTGGACGGCACCGGCGTGGAACTCGCCGTGGTGATCGGCGGCGGCAACCTGTGGCGCGGGGCGCGCAACGGCGTGGGCATGGACCCCGCCACCGCCGACTACATCGGGATGCTGGGCACCGTGATGAACGCGATGGCCCTGCAAGACGCGATGGAGACGGCAGGCCAGCCCACCCGCGTCATGAGCGCCATCCAGATGCACGCCGTCGCCGAGCCGTACATCCGCCGCCGCGCCATCCGCCACCTCGAAAAGGGCCGCGTCGTCATCTTCGGGGGCGGGAACGGCGCGCCCTTTTTCACCACGGACACGACCTCGACCCTGCGCGCGCTGGAGATCGGGGCGGACGTGGTGCTGATGGCGAAGAACAAGGTGGACGGCGTGTACGACTCTGACCCGCGCAAGAACCCGGACGCCGTGCGCCTCGACCACCTCACCCACCAGGAGGTCGTGGACCGCCGCCTGGAGGTCATGGACGCGACCGCGCTGACCCTGTGCATGGACAAGGGGCTGCCCATCGTGGTCTTCGACCTGTTCGGGGAGGGCAACCTGCGCCGCCTCCTCGCGGGCGAGCGGGTGGGCACGTTGATCGAGACTTGAGGCGGGCGGCCCCCGTTTTTTCGTCCGGGCTACAATCGGCTCGATTCCCGTTCTCGTTCCCGCGCCTGTTCTCAGTGCGGGCAGACCAAAGGAGACTCCTATGGCGGACATGAAGGCCATCAACGCGGACACGCGCGAGCGCATGGGCAAGGCCATCGAGGCGCTGGAAAGTAACCTCGGCGTCCTCCGCACGGGCCGCGCCAACCCCGGCATCCTCAAGAAGGTGACGGTCGAGTATTACGGCTCCACCATGCCCATCGATCAGGTGGCGAGCATCACCACGCCCGACGCGCGCACGCTCGTCATCACGCCGTGGGACCGGGGGGCCTTAAACCCCATTGAGCGGGCCATCCGCGACAGCGATCTGGGCCTGAACCCCAACAACAAGGGCGACACCATCTTCATCAGCCTGCCCATGCTCACGGAAGAGCGGAGACGGGACCTCGTGAAGAACGCCAAGAACTACGCGGAAGACGCCCGCATCGCCATCCGCAACCTCCGCAAGCACGCGCTCGACGAGGTGAAGAAGCTGGAGGGCGTCGGCGACGACGAGATCAAGCGCGGGGAGGCCGAGGTGCAGAAACTCACCGACGAGTACATCCGGCGGGTGGACGACACCTTCGCCAAGAAGGAGCAGGACATCCTCGGGTGAGGCTTGCCGCCGCACGTGTGAGCTTGTGGCCTGTGGCCTGTGGCTTGTGGGAAGAGAGGGCCACTCCTCTACAAGCCACAGGCGACCTGCTGCACATCCCTCGTTGTTTGAGCGTGTGGCCTGTGGCCTGTGGCTTATGGAAGAAGAGGGCCGCTCCTCTACAAGCCACGGGCGACACGCCATACGCCACACGCCGCAGGCGGTCATGGAATCCCTGAGCACCCGCGTCCTCACCTCGGTGGTGGGCTTCACGCTCATCAGCGTGCTGGTGTGGTTCGGGTGGGTGACGCTGCTGCCCCTGCTGCTGTTCCTGTCGGTGATGGGGCTGTACGAGTACATCCGGATGCTCGACCGCAACGACATCGACGTGCGTCGGGCGTCGCTGGGGGTGTTCGGGACGGCGCTGATCGTGGCGAGCCTGCCCATGTGGCCGCAGACACCGTGGCCGGGCGGTTCGTGGCGCGAGGCGGTGCTGACGGTGGCGGTGGGCTACTTCCTCGTGATGGAGGTCATGCGGCCCGGCGAGCGCCCGCTGGAGCGCATCGTCTATTCGCTGTTCGGATTGCTGTACGTCCCGTGGCTGCTGGGGTACTTCCTGCTGCTGCGCTACAGCCCGGACGCGGGGGACGGCCTGCTGTACTTCGCGCTGCCGCTGCTCGCCACCTTCGCGGCGGACATCGGAGGGTACTTCGGCGGGCACTTCTTCGGGCGGCGCAAGCTCGCGCCGGAGGTCAGCCCCGGCAAGACGGTGGAGGGGGCGGTCGGCGGCCTCGCCTTCTCCTTCGTGACGGTCCTCGTAATGACCCAGCTCACGCAAATCTGGTCGCCGCTGGACGCCCTGCTCTACTCCGTCCTCGTCGCGGGGGCCTCCCAGCTCGGCGACCTCGCGGAGAGCCTGCTCAAGCGGGCGCTGCACACGAAGGACAGCGGCAGCAGCCTGCCGGGACACGGCGGCTTTCTGGACCGACTGGACAGCCTGCTCTTCGCGGTTCCGGCGACGTACCTGTTCCTGAACATCAACGTGTTCCCGAGGTAAGTGGGAAGTGGTCGGTGGGAAGTGGAGAAAGAGGCCCCAGCACTCGCCGGGGCCTTCGCATCTTTCGCCTGCTCCCACTGACAACGGACCACTCACCACTGACAGCGCCCTCCCCATGCGCCATCCTGTCTCCCAATGAAGCTCACGGTTCTGGGCAGTACGGGCAGTATCGGCACGCAGGCGCTGGGCGTGGCGCGGGAGCGCGGCTGGACGGTCGGCGCACTCGCGGCGGGGCGCAACCTCGATCTGCTGGAGGCACAGGTGCGCGAGTTCCGGCCCGAGGTCGTCAGCGTGGCGGAGGAGGCGTTCGCGGAGGCGCGGGGACGCTTCCCCAATATTCGCGTCATCGCCGACCCCGCCGAGGTCGCCTCCCTTCCGGCAGACGTGGTGGTGAACGCGATGAGCGGGCTGCTGGGTCTCTCCCCCACCCGCGCGGCGCTGGAGGCGGGCCGGGCGGTCGCGCTGGCGACGAAAGAGGCGATGGTCACGGCGGCGGACCTCATTTGGGGGGCGGCGGCCCTCGGCGGCGGGCGGCTGGTGCCCGTGGACTCCGAGCATACGGGCGTCTACCAATGCCTCACGGGCGAGGACATGGCGGACGTGGCCGAACTCCTCCTCACGGCGAGCGGCGGCCCCTTCCGCGACGGCCCGGCGGACCTCTCCGGCGTGACGCCCGAGCAGGCGCTGAGGCACCCGTCGTGGAGCATGGGGCCGAAGATCACGATTGATTCCGCCACGCTGATGAACAAGGGGCTGGAGGTGATGGAGTGCGCCGCGCTCTACGGGCTGCCGCTCTCGCAAGTGGGCGTGGTCGTCCACCCGCAGAGCGCCCTGCACGCGGCGGTCCGCTTCCGGGACGGCAGCCTCAAGGGGCAGTTCGGGCCGACCGACATGCGCCTCGCCATCGCCTACGCCATTGACGCGGCCCCGACGGGGATGACGAGGCCGGGGGACGTGCGGGGTGCGCGGCGCGGGCCGGAGGTCGCCGGGCACCTCGGCTGGCCGCTGCGGGGCAACTGGGAGTTCCGGGAGCCGGACGCGGCCCGCTTCCCCTGCCTCGGCCTCGCGTACCGGGCGGGCGAGGCGGGCGGCCTGCTGCCCACGGCGCTCAACGCGGCGGACGAGGTGGCGGTGGCGGCCTTCCTGGCGAGGCGTATCGGCTTCACCGACATTCCACGACTGGTCGAGCGGGTCATGGACGAGACACCCACCGGGACGCTGACCTGGGAGACGCTGGCGGAGACGGAGGCGTGGGCGCGGGCCAGGGCGGGCGAACTCGTGCGGACGGGGGTGCGGGCGTGAACGTCCTGCAAAGCATCGCGGCGGCGTTGACCCCGGTGGGGCTGCTGTGGACGCTCCTCATCATCGGCGTGGCGACCTTCCTGCACGAACTCGCCCACTACGCGCTCGCACGCTGGCAGGGGGTGCCCGTGAAGTCCTTCAGCGTGGGGATGGGACCGATCCTGTTCAAACGGCCCTGGCGCGGGACGGAATGGCGGCTCTCGCTGCTGCCCATCGGCGGGTACGTGGAGATCGACGGCATGGCCCCGGAGGAGGGGCCGGGCGGCGTGTACCGCCAGCCCACGCGGGGCTTCGCGGCGCTGCCCGCGTGGGGCAAGGTGGCCGTGCTGCTCGCCGGGCCGCTGACGAACCTCGTGCTGGCGGTCGGGTTGTTGACCCTCACCTTCAGCGCGCAGGGGGTCCCGGCGTTGGACGAGGTACACATCCGGGGCATAATTCCGAACTCACGTGCTCAGGCATTGGGATTACGCGACGGGGACGTGATCACGGCCATCGACAACCGGGACATTCCCGAGACGGTGACGGTCAGTGGGCAGACACGTCCCGGCTGGGAGAGCATTCGGGACGCCCTCGCCACGAGCGGGCGCAAGGCGTTCACCGTGGAGCGGGACGGGACGGCGCGGGAGGTCGCCTTCGACTGGCGGGCCACCGTGAACGGCGAGCGCCAACGTCTCGGCATCGAGTACGGTCCCGGCGTGCGACCCGCCAGCGTGCCCGTCGCCTTCGTTACCTCCATCCAGACGACGGGTGAGGCGGTGCCCCAGCTTCTGCGCGCCTTCGGAGGCCTGTTCGCCCGCTTCTTCACGCTGGACCTCTCGCGGGACGAGAACGTCTCGGGACCCATCGGCACGGCGGAGATCGTGAGCCGCGCCGCCGCGCTCAGCCCGTGGGCGCTCGTGCAGGTCGCCATCCTGCTCAACCTGTCGCTCGCCTTTTTCAACCTCCTGCCGATTCCGGGGCTGGACGGCGGACGCATCCTCCTCGTCCTCATCGGCTCGCTGCGGGGCCGCCCCCTCACGCTGGCGCAGGAGCAGGCGATCAACGTGGCGGGCTTCGCGTTCGTGATGCTCTTGATGGTGTTCGTGGTGGTGCGGGATGTGAGCAGGTTTTTTTAGAGGGGTCAGCTTTCAGCCGTCAGCGATCAGCAACAACAGGGGGACCTACCTGTCACGGCGGGTCCCCTGTTTTGTGATTACGAATGGGTGGTGGGCTGGCGGCTGGCCGCTGGTCGCTGGCCATTCAAGTTGCCGCGCTCGGTTCCACCTTGCCGCCCCGGCCCTCGACGAAATTCTGGATGGACTCCAGCGCCTTGTCGATGCCCTCCTGAATCTGGCTGTCGGAGGGGGCGGGGCCGGGCATGTCCTTGTTGGGAGCGCTCTGGGGGTCCGGATCGAAGCGGAGTTTGACCGTCACCTCGGACCCGCTGTCGCCGTCGGGTTTCACTTCCAGCGTGCCGGAGTAGTTGATCTCGCCGTCGCTGCCCCACTCCAAACGGTGGCCCTCCGCATCCTGCCGGAAGTGGCCGTCGGCATGGTAGGCGTGGCCCTGCGCCTCACCCTCGACCTCGACCCGCTCGCCGTCCTGCGGCTCGGCGCTCTTGGTGGTCGGCAGATACTTGGGAAGGTTCCGCACGTCCGAGACGAACGCGAACACCTCGTCGGGCGTGGCCTGAATGCGCCGGGTGCCTTGATATTCCATGGGGACCTCCAAAAACTCCAGAAAAGGCTGGCGGACTGTCCGGTCGGTCAGGACCAGCATAGGCGACTCCGCCGGAAGCCCCATGAGCGCACACCAACGGCAGACTTCATTCTGCTGATGGGGCCACACTTCCCCCTTGCGCCCAACCCCTGACCCCCAAAACCCTTACCATATCCCCGATGCAGTACCCCTATTCGCGCGTGGCCGTCGTCATCCCCGCGTACAACGAGGCGGAGACGGTCGCGGGCGTGGTGCGGGTCGCGCGGGAACTCACGCCCGAGGTGGTGGTCGCCAGCGACGGCAGCAGCGACGATACGGCGAGGGCGGCGCGGGAGGCGGGCGCACGGGTGGTGGAACTGGCCGAGAACGCGGGCAAGGGTCCGGCGCTCAAGGCCGCGCTGGAGGCGACGGACGCCGAGGTCGTCGTCATGCTCGACGCCGACCTGATGGGCCTGACGCGGGGGCATCTGGAGGTGCTGCTGCGGCCCGTGCTGGACGGTGAACTCGACATGTCCATCGGCGTATTCGAGGGCGGCGGTTTCGTGACCGACTGGGGCAACAAGCTCACCCCGCACCTCAGCGGGCAGCGGGCGTGCCGCCGGGCGTGGCTCCTCGGCGTGCCGCGTCTGGGGGACGAACGCTGGCCCGAGCCGCCCATCACCGACCACCTCAAGGCGACCGGGGCACGCTGGGGCTATGTGGAACTTCCGCAACTGCGTCAGGTCCTCAAGGAGAAGAAACGCGGCTTCTGGAAGGGCGTGGGCTTCCGCACGCGGATGTACGCCGAGTTGCTGACGTACCGGGCGAGGAAGAAGCGTGAGGGGTAGGAAAGGGCCGGGTCAGCGTCCTCCCGCGTGGGTGACGAACGAGGAGAGTTTCTGTGAACGTCGCAGCAAGCAAAAGGCAGAAGGCAGGAGGCCAACAACGGGCGTCTCCTGCCTTCTGCCTTTGACCTTCTCCCCTCCCCGCCGGGCGTCACTTGCCCAGCGTGGCGATGGAAAAAACCCAGGAATTTTGCGCCTGGGTCGGTCCCCAGCGGTAGCCGACGCGCGGGCCGATCATGAAGGGCACGCCGGGGACGTTGAACAGCAGGTCGCCGCGCACCGTCGTGTACTCGTCCACCCACTCGCGCTGGACCAGGCCCCCCACGGCCCCGACGACTCCCGGCCCCTGGGGCGTGGCGGGCAGGCGGTAGACCGCGCTCAGCGACGTGACGTTGTAGCGGTCGAGGTCGAGGTCCGCGAAGACCGCCTCTCCCAGCACGAAGCGTTCCAGATGCCGACCCGTGACGCTGAAGCCCCCCTTCGGCGTCAGGGTCAGGCTTCCGCTCACGTCGAGGCTGCTCTGCACCTCCCCCAGCGTCGGCGCGAGCAGGCTGCGCGTGGAGACGGTCAGGTTGGCCCGGCCCAGCTTGTTCGGCAGGGTCGCGTTGTCGGACAGCCGGGCGTCCAGAACGGCGTAGGGGGCCTCCACCTCGCCCTGCCTCCCGTACCCCCCCTGCACGGCGAGGCGCACGCGGTTTTGCTCGGCGGCCCAGGCGTAGCCCGCCGATACCTTCGAGAGGTTGTCGCCCTCCTGCCACAGCGCCCCCCACTGCCAGCCCGCGAAGGGATCGTGGTTGACCTCCGCCCGCAGCACGCCCGTCCTGGAAGCCTCGCCGTCGTCCACACGCCCCAGCAGGAAGGTCGTGTCCTTGACGCGGGCGCTCAGCACGTATTCCCAGTAGTGCGTATGCCGCACCAGATTGAAGCGCACCGTCTCCTTGAACGGCAGGGGCACGCCGCGCACGCCGAAGCCCTCGTCGGAGCCGCCCGTCGCCACCGTCACGGCGCTGAAGCGCGACAGGTAATTGGCCGGAAGCTGAAACTGAATCTGCGCCTCCGCCAGCCCGGACCAGGCGAGCAGCAGGGGAAGAAAACCGAGGAAGCGTTGTCGTTGCATGTGAGACCTCTCAGCGCGCGGGGGCAGGCGTCCTTCACCGGACGAAACTGTCACCAGACCGCAGATAAACGTGGGGCGCAGGGCGGGCACACGGCCCCCGATTGACGCCTTTTTGAACTACTGCTTCAGGAGCGTTTTCGCGTGCAGCTTCGGCGTGCAGCCGATCCAGGCATCCACCGGGCCGGGCAGCCGCAGGTGTGCCTTGAGCACCACCGGCCCCGCCTCATCCAGAATCCGCAGGACCTGAGCACCGCTCACCGGAATGGAGAGGTCAGGACTCTGCAAGACGTAGCTGTCCCACGTCAGGTTCGTGTCGGCAATCGGTGTTCTGAAGGCACCAGCCCCCAACGTCACGGCCTCCAGCCGCACCGAACTCGGGGAGGAAATCACGGCACCGCGTCCCTTGCCGCGTGGGCAACTCCAGGAGATGCGCGGGTTGACCAGCGTCAGGACTCCGTTCGAGCGGGACACCCACCACCGCTGAAAGGCGTTCGGTTTCCAGTTGGGCAGCGGAACGGCGAACTCCTGGGAGAACCGGGCCGACCCCGTGTCTCCCGCCTCGCCCGTGGCGATGACCTGTCCGAGCGTGCCCACTCCGGGACCGAAGAAGGTCACAGCCGAGGCGACTCCACCGAGCGCCAGACACACCAGCAGGGGGCGGAACATCAGCGGGTTCCCCAACCGCGCTTCTGAATGGAAGCCACAGCAGGCACGATCAACATGCTAAGGATGCCAATAGTAAAGACAGCCGAGGAGAAGAAATCGAGGAATGTGGCTTCCTTTGTCTCCTGATCTGTCAAACCTATCTTGGTACACAAATACATGCTCAAGGTGAGCAGTAACATCGAGAGAATCCAGTAGGTCGGCCATACACCATCAATCAAGCTCGCGTAAGCAACATGCAGAACAATGACAGGCGTCACAAGAGCCGACACTATATAGGGAATCTGTAGAATTAAGGCAACAAATGGACGACGTTTCAAGAAAGGCAGGACCACCTTGAGAGAATTGATTAGCCAGCCCTTCTTCCAACGAATCTGCTGCTTCATCAGCTTCCTGAAGCTTTCAGGAGCATCGGTATAGACGGTCGCTTTAGGCTGGTAAACGGTACGATAGCCCTTGAGGAGGATTCGGTTAGTGAGAGAGCGGTCGTCCCCAAAGCCGACGGGCTTTCCCCAAAAGGACTCCGTGGGCCATCCATCCATGACCTGATCGAGCGCATCGCGACGGTAGATGGCACCACAGCCGGAGAGGCAGCTTACAGCACCGATAGCCGATTCCGCGCGACGTTGAAAATTGATCCCGCGAGCATACATCGCTTTCTGGAGCTTAATGATCATTGAATCCGGCGAGGAGATTTTAATATTTGCAACTGCACCGCCAACGTTTGCCCCAGACATTGATGTAACCATCCAATTTATAAAATTGTCTCCCAAGATAGTATCACTGTCAACGAAAATGATGTACTTAGAGGCAGACTTCAGATAACCATCATACATTCCGTGACGCTTACCCTGATTTTTCTCCTTATACACCACTTCGACTAGGCTCCCACACTCCTCCTCTACTTCACGAAGGATTTTTCTCGTTATATCATCGGTGCTGCCATCATCTATTACAACAATCTTATCCAAGTTTTTATAACCTTGATTAATGCAACTGACAATAGTTCTTCTAATCCCCTCGCCCTCATTGAAGCAACAAATGATTATAGACACACTAGGCGCATCTACGGTCATTTTAGTTGAGTCCTCACGGACTACCGAGGTAAAAAACAGGACGAAGGAGGCACACACCGGGTACGCCCAGATGAGAGCCAACGCCCTTTCCAAATTCGACTCGACATGAATTACGAAGTTGATCTTCAAGAAAAGGTATACAACAAACAAAACACTTATTGCCAAGAGAGGTGCCAGGAATGTATGAGGCTGTCCCTTAAACTTGACACGGGATGCCGCTTTATTCCTTGTGATGGTCATAGGAGGGTTCCGTCATTTCCAATCCCCCGAGTCGCGCCACGGGTGTCGAAGAGCAGCGGCACGCGGGCGCTGATGTCGGCCCAGTCGAAGCTGCTGTGGTTGGTCAGGATCACGGCCACGTCGGTCCAGGCGAAGGTCTCGTCGCACAGCGTGGCGGCGGTGGCGTGGGCGCGCGGGCCGTGGTCCTGCGGGAGTTCGCGGACGAAGGGGTCCACGAACCTGACCTCGGCACCGTGACGCTCCAGCTCGTGAATGACGTGCATGGCGGGACTCTCGCGGGCGTCGTCCACGTCGGGCTTGTAGGTGACACCCAGCACGAGGACGCGGCTGCCGCGCAGGGCACGCTTGTGGTCGTTGAGCAGGGCCATCAGGCGCGAGACGACGTAGCCCGGCATGGCGCTGTTGACCTCATCGGCGAGGTTGATGAAGCGCGTGACGAAGCCTTCCTTGCGGGCACGCCACGCCAGGTAGTGCGGGTCGAGCGGGATGCAGTGGCCGCCGATGCCCGGCCCCGGATAGAAGGGCATGAAGCCGAAGGGCTTGGTGGCGGCGGCGTCCACGACCTCCCACACGTCGATGCCGAGGGTGTGGCACACCACGGCCAGCTCGTTGACGTAGCCGATGTTGATGGCCCGGAAGGTGTTCTCGTGGAGCTTCGCCATCTCGGCGACGCGGGCGCTGCTCACCGGGAAGACCTGCGCGAGGAAGCTGCGGTAGAGCTGCGTGGCAAGCAACGTGCTGTTTGCGCCGACGCCGCCGACGAGCTTGGGGATGTTGCCCGTGTTGAACCGGGCGTTGCCGGGGTCCACCCGCTCGGGGCTGAAGGCCACGAAGAAGTCCACCTCCGCGATCAGCCCGCCGCGCTCCAGAATGGGCACGAGGAGTTCGTCGGTGGTGCCGGGGTACGTGGTGCTCTCCAGCACGACGAGGCCGCCGGGGCGCAGGTGCTCGACCACCACCGCCGCCGCCCGCTCGATGTAGCTCACGTCGGGCTGTTTGCACTCGTCCAGCGGCGTGGGCACGCACAGGATGAAAACGTCGTGCCCCGCGAGCTGCCGCGCGTCCGAGGTGGCACCCAGCCGCTCCGCCTCGACGAGCTGGTAAACGTCCTCGTCCAGCACGTCCTGCACCGGACTCCTGCCGCCGTTGACGGTGTGGACCTTGCCCTCGTGCGGATCGAAACCCGTGACGGAAAAGCCGCTCTGCGCCAGGTGGACGGCGAGGGGCGTTCCCACGTAGCCCAGCCCCAGGACAGCGATTTTGGCCGTGCGGCGGGTGAGCTTGTCCTGCAACTCTGTGGCGGGGGAAAGAAAGGTGGTCATGGCGACAGGACCTCCTGACACCTCACGGCGAACGTGGGGCGCAGATCATGAGTAAGACGTGAGATGTGGGCGACGTGGATTTGGCGACGGAACCGACCCGAGACGCTCGGCGGGCCGCTTTTCTGCCTTGCACGAAAATTAGCAAGGGATGTAGAAAGATGAAGTGAAAAACTCATCTTCCTAACAGGGTTCTTACAAAGGCATCTAGGCGGGCCTTTAAGAAAGCCGGGCCGCAGGGGAGCGGAGGGCCGCGATAATGTCGGTCCCACTGCCAGGGTGGGGGCCGGACCGCGTGCTAGCCTCCCCCCCATGACCGACGCCGCCGACGCCGCGCCCGTGACGCCCGCTCCCCTCTTCGGCACGGCGGTCGTGGCGGGCGTGGGGCTGATCGGCGGGAGCGTGGCGCTGGGGCTGCGGCAGCGCTTTCTGGCGCGGCGGGTGATCGGGCTGGATGCCAGCATGGAGGTGCTGCGCGAGGCCGAGGCGCTGGGTGTGGTGGACGAGGTGCGCGCCGGGCCGGGCGAGTGGCTGAGGGAGGCCGACCTCGTGGTCCTCGCCGCGCCGATGCGGGCGCTGGCCCCGCTGGCGCGGGAGCTGTCGCCCTGGCTCTCGCGGGGGGCGCTGGTGACGGACGTGGGGAGCGTGAAGGCCGGGATCGCCGCCGAGCTGGAGGCGCTGGGGGTGCGGAACTTCGTGCCGGGGCACCCGATGGCGGGCAGCGAGCGCGGCGGGGTCACGCACGCCCGCGCCGGGCTGCTGGAGAACGCTGTGTGGGTGCTGACGCCCACCGACCACACGCCGCTGACCGCGCTGAGCCAGGCGCGGACGCTCGTGGAACACCTCGGCGCGGCCCCGGTCGTGATGCCGCCGGACGCCCATGACGCGCTCGTGGCGACGGTGAGCCACCTGCCGTACCTCGCCAGCCTCGCGCTGACGCACATGGTCGCGCGGGACGAGCGGCTGAGCCTCCTCGCGGCGGGCGGCTTCCGCGACCTGACGCGGGTGGCGAGCGGCGACCCCCGCATGAGCCGCGACATGGTGGTGGAGAACCGGGCGGCGCTGCGTGAGGCCCTCGCCCGCTTCCGCACCCAACTGGAGCGGCTGGAGGCCGACCTCGACGCCCCGGAGGAGTTGCTGGACGCCGCCCGCGAGGGCAAGCGCACCCGCGACAGCCTGCCCGTGGTGAGGCGCAGCCTGCTTCCGCCCAAGCACGATCTCGTCGTCGCCGTGCCCGACCGCCCGAACCAGATCGGCGCGGTGACGCAGACGCTCGGGGCGGCGGGCGTGAACATCAAGGACATTGAGGTCCTTGCCATCCGCGAGGAGGGGGGCGCGATTCGCCTGGGGCTGGAGAGTCCCGAGGACGTGCGCCGGGCCGGGCAGATTCTGGGCGCGGCGGGCTTCGAGGTGCGGGCGCGGGGCTAACTTGTGAGTCACCCCAGAGGGAGAGGGGACGACACGCCTTGTTCCAGCTTGAGAGGGAGGACAGGCCAGGACAGGGGACGCCGACCCTCACGCGCGGGCGGGACAACCTCCCCATTCCCCCCGCCCAACCCCGCTAGAGTGAATACCCGCATGTCCGACGCCTCCGTCTCCTCCCCTGCCCCGCCCGCCCCGGCCACGCGCGAGGCTGCCGGGCCGCGCCTGACGGCCATCGACACCTTCCGGGGGCTGACCATTCTGGAGGTGGTGGGCCACCACGCCACGGGCATGGCGCTGCGGCACGCGGAGGTCGGCTCGACCACCCACGACCTGCTGCTCATCCTCAACCGGACGCTGCATTTCGCGGTGCCCGCCTTCGTCTTCCTGTCGGCGGTGGTGCTGACCCGCAGCCTGCTGCGCCACTTCGAGCCGGGGCGCTACTTCTGGCGGCGGCTGACGCGCGGCGGCTGGCCCTACCTGCTGTGGAGCGCGTTGTACGCCCTGTGGTACGTCTGGACGGGCCAGCGGGCACCCGAGACCCTGACCGACCCCGACCGCTGGCACGACTGGCTGCTGTACGGCAAGGCGAGCTATCACCTGTACTTCCTGCTCGTGGCGCTGGAGGTGTACCTCGTGCTGCCGCTGCTGCTGCCCCTGGCGCGGCGCAAGCCGAGCATCACGGCGGCGCTGATCCTCGGGCTGGTCGTCCAACTGGGGCTGTACCTGCTCAACCGCGAGGTGCTGAGGCTGCCCTTCCCGGCGAGTACGGTGCTGTGGTACGCCCTGCCGATCAGCCTGGGGCTGGCCGTCGGCGCGCGGCTGGACGAGTTTCAGGCGTGGTGGCGGCGCAGGAGGGCCGTGCTGCTGCCGCTGCTGGTGGTCGTGTACGCGGTCTATCTGCCCGTCGCCCTCGCCTACGTGCGGGGCACGCCCGTCACGCCCGTCGTGTACAGCGGCCTGAGCTGGACCTACACCGGGCTGGTGGCCCCCGCGCTGCTGGGTCTCGCCTACCGGCTGGAGCGCGGGCCGCAGGCGTTCAAGCGGGTCGTGGCGACGCTGGGCACGGTCAGCCTCCCGATCTACCTGATGCACCCGGCGGTCCTTCAGGCGCTCGAGCGGGCGTCGGCCCCGGACGGCACGCCCGTCCAACTGGCGCTGACCGTGCTGGCTTACGGCCTGATCGCCCTGCTGATCCCCGCCGTGATCGGGCGGTTGCTGCTGGGGAAGCGGCTGGGGCTGCTGCTGTTCGGTCGGTGAGATGGAAGGGGAGGGTGCGTTCTCTGGGTGGCCAGGCCCGCTTCACCCCCACCCGGCCTCCCCCCTCAAGGGGGAGGAGCTAAAAGAGCAGAAGCCTCCGCTTCTTTTCTCCCTCTTCCCTCGTGGGTGACTCGGAGAGCTGCGGAGCAGAGGGCCGGGGTGAGGGGGCCACGTGACGACTCGGCACCACACTCCCCCGATTTCTCCCAATAACAAGCCTCCCGGTTTCGCTGGCCGCTGGAAGCTGACGGCTGGCCGCCCCTCTCCGGCAAATGCTCTAGAGTGCGCGCCAGCCATGCGCCGTGCCCCCCCCGTCCTCCTCGCTCCCCTGCTCACCGCGCTTCTGGGTTGGGCGGGGGCCGCTCCGCCCGTGCCCGCCGAGCCGCCCGCGCCCGTGCCCAGCCCCGCTCTCCCCCTCCCCACGGTGCCCGATACGGTACGGTTGGAGCGGATCAGCGGGCCGTCGTTTCTGCGGGTGCCGCCCGCGTGCTACGTGCGGGAGTGCGCGCTGGTGGTCGTGTCGCACCCGCGCGCCCAGAGTGCCGAGCGGCTGTACGGCAGCCCCAGCGTGGGCGTGCTGGTGAACGCCCTGCTCGCCGCGCCCTTCGCCGTGCTGCTGAGCGACGACGGCGGCCCGAACACCTGGGGCAGCCCCGCCGCGCTCGATCAGGTGAAGGAACTGCACACCGACGCCGTGGGCCACTTCGCCTGGAATGGCCGCACCTACGCCCTCGGCCTGAGCATGGGCGGGCTGCTCGCGCTGCGGAGCGCCCTGCCGGGCAGCCCCTACCGCGTCTCGGGCACGGCCCTCATCGACGGCTGGGCCGACCTGCGCGAGGCCTGGGGCACGGGCGCGACCCGCCGCACGGAGATCGAGGAGGCCTACGGTCTGCCGGGCGAACCCGACCCCCGCCTCAACCCGCTGCCGAACGCCGAGGCCGCGCCCCCCCTCCCCCTCTTCATCGTGGGGAGTCCCGACGACAAGACGGTGCCCCTCGCCAGCAACAGCCAGCGCCTCTTCGCCCGAGCCGAGCCAGGAGTGAGCGAGTTCGTGACGCTGACCGGGCCGCACCTCGGCGGCAACCGCTTCTCCCCCACCCTCGCCGGGCAACTGACGACGTTCTTCACCCGGCTGGAGGCGCGGGAGGAGGCGTTGGGGCGGCGGTAGGCGCATCCTCCCCGAAGGTCTCCCACAGGCGCTGAGCCTGGAGAGGCGTCACCCGTCGGCGCACGGCGGCCAGCGCCCCCTCCCCCTCCCGTGGGTGGCGGAGCAGCACGTTGAGCAGCACCCATTCCAGCGGTCCGGCCAGCACGCCGCCCTCCCCCCAGCGCAGCCACAGGTGGAAGAGGGCGGCGGCGTTCCCCACATGCGTATCGGCGAGGCGCTCGACGAGGGCGACCATCTCCCCCACGTCCTCGAATGGGCCGACCGGCGCGGGGTGGAGCAGGGCGCTCAGGTCCCACACGAAGGCGAGGGCCACGCGGTACTCGGTGAGGTCCGCCGCGTCGGCATTCACATCGCGCTCGGCACCTGAACGCCGATGAGGTCCAGCGTCTCCTCGAAGCCCTTGCGGAGGCGACCGACGAGGGCGAGGCGGGCCTCCCGCAGTCCGGGTTCAGATTCGAGGACGTTGGTGAGCCGTTTTCCTTGTTTGTCCTTCGCGTTGTACCAGGCATTGAACGTGCTGGCGAGGTCGAGGGCGTACTGGGCGATGACATGTGGCGAGTGGACACGGACACTCTGCGCGACAATTTCGGGCAGTTTGGCGACTTGCTTGGCCAGAGTAAGGTCAAGGTTGGGCAGGGCGTCCCAGTCGGCACCCGTGCCGTCTATGGCGTAGCCTTCCGCCTGAGCCTTGCGGAGGATGTTTGCAGCGCGGACGGCGGCATATTGCACATAGGGTGCCGTGTCCCCGTTCAGCGCAAGCGCCTGATCCCACCGGAAGTCGATCTTGCGCGTCGGCTCGGCCTTGAGCATGGCGAAGCGGATGGCCCCGATGCCGATGCGGCGGGCAATCTCCCCGGCATCATCGCGCTTCGCCAGTTCGGGGTTGATCTCGGCGAGAACGGCCAGTGCCCGGCGTTCGGCCTCTTCCATCGCCTCATCCGCGCTGACCGCGATGCCCTTGCGCCCGCTGATCGTCTGCCCCTCCAGCGTCACGAAGGCGTAGGAGAGGTGGACGCTGCGCTCCTTCTTCTCCAGCTCGCCCGCCACGCCGAGGCTACTCCGCACGACCGTCTGCGGGTGGTCCTGCCGCGAGTCGATGACGTTGATGACCTCCTCGGCGTGACCGAAGCGGCGTTCCGTGTCGGGCTGACCGTCGGGAGCACTCGTCCAGACCGTTTTGCCCTCGGGGTCGTCCATGAAGGGCTTGAAGCGCATTCCCTCGAACAGGCCGAACTTCCAGAACTGGTAGCCGATGTCCTTCGCGGCATACATCGCCGTGCCGTCCGAGCGCATCAGGACGACCTGCGGTTCCTCCAGTCCCGGCATGAACTCGGACACGTCCATCACGAAAGCGCCCGCGTACTTGCCCTCCGCTGGGTGAGAGGTGTAGCGGCTCGCCTCCAGAATGTCCATCGCCCGCGCGAGAAAGCCGCTGCCCACCACGTCCGACTCCCAGTTCAGGAGGTCGTAGCGAGCACCGAGGCGGAAGCAGGTTTCGAGATGCGCGCGGACGACCTTCTCGATCTCGGGCCGCAGTTCCCCGGCCTCCAGGCGGTGCATGACGGCGCTGATCCCTTCCTCCAGCGTGGGCTTGTCGGGGTCGGCGTTGAGGCGCACGTACCCCTCCCCGAGCCAGTGGTCGTACTTCTGCACGCCGTCCCACTCGCGCCCGTAGTGCCGGGCGGCGAACAGCGCCTCCGCCGCCTGCCGCCCGGTATCGTCGATGTAGTTCTGGACCTCGACCGTGTGCCCCGCCGCGCGGAAGATGCGGGCCATGCTGTCGCCCAGCACGACGTTTCGCAGGTGGCCGACGTGGAGTTCCTTGTTCGGGTTGACCGAGGTGTGCTCGATGACGACCTTGCCGCCCCTCGCCTCAATGTGGGTGGGCCGCTCCACCACGTCCCGCACGAACGCGCCCACGTCCACGAAGAAGTTCAGGAACGGCCCGGTCGCCTCCACACGCGCGACCCCGGCGGGAAGTTGCACCCTCTCAGCGAGTTGGGCGGCCACCGCCGCCGGGTTCTGCCCCAGCGTCTTGGCGATCTGGAAGGCGGCGGGTGTGCCGTAGTCGCCGGGCTTGTTCGCCGGGGTCTCCTGAATCGCCACGTCCAGCGGTGCGCCGAGATCGGCGGCGGCCCGCTCGACGGCGGCCTTGAGGTCTGCTTTGAGGTCCATAACCGGGGATTCTACCAGTGGCGAACGGCTGACCTCACCGCACCGCCACCGTCACCGTCGGGGCCGTCAGCCGCGCGGGAGTGCCGTCCACCTCGCCGTCGAACCAGACGTTCAGGCGGTAGGTGCCAGCGGACAGGGGCGGCAGCGTGCGCCGCAGGGTCAGGCGCTCACCGGGGGCGAGGGTGCGCGTGAGCTGCACCTCCGAGCAGGCGAGGCGTCCCCCGGCGGGAGGGGCCGTGACCGAGGAGCCGTCCTCGTGGCCCACGGCGACGTAGGGAGGTGGACCGCACGTGCCCCAGTTCACCTGTGCGGCATAGCGGAGGACGGTGGGCCGCACGCCCTCATTCCTCATCTCCAGCGTGACAGCCACACGCCGCCCCTCGGTGGTGGCCTGGGCCTGGGTGAAGACGGCGGGCGGGGCAGACACGCCCTCTCTGCCGACTGCCGGACCCAGCAGGGCGCACCCGGCGAGCAGCGGCGCGAGGACGAGGAGAGACAGGGCTTTCATCGGACGGTGACGCGCACGGGCGAGGCGGGCACCTTCACCCGCACGTCCTCCGAGAGACCCGCGAACCAGCCCTCGATCATGTACTCCCCGGCGGGCAGGCTCAGGGTGCGGGTGAAGACGGTGTTGCCGCGCGCCGCGATACTCCTTCCCACGATCTCCTGCGTGCAGATGCTGGGTGCGGCCCCCGGCACCGGGTACACGATCTCGCGGGTGCCCACGCGCAGCACCCGCACGGTGGGGGCGACGGCGCAGTTCTGGTCGTTGTCGCGCGCCGCCCCGAGTGCGACCGGGGCCGTTCGCGTGGAGGTCAGCCTCAGCGTGAGGCTCACCGACCCGTTCGCGGTGCGCGGCGCGGCGAGCGTGGCCGTCACGCCGTCGAGGGGAGCGAAAGCTGGGGCGGACGGCGAGGGCGGCGGCGGCGCAGGCTCCACGACGCCGGGGGCCGTCACGCCGCCTGACGGGTCGGGGACGGGCGGAATCTCCTGGGCGAACACGCACGGCGACAGGCTGAGCAGGGCCGCGAGGGCCAGGGCACGCGGGTTCATGCGGCGAGCCTAGCGGGCGACCGTGACGGGAGACTGAAGGGGGATGGGAGGGGGCCGTCCCCTGACCTCGACCGTCTCCCGCAAGAGGGGAAGAAAGGCCAATGCTCAAGCCCTTTCAGCTCCTCTGCCCTGAACGCCTGCTATGAATGACGAGTCGGGAAAAGGAGTGTTTTCGTCGTCCAGCAAGAGGACGAGCAGTGCTCGTTACCCCCCTCCCCAACCCTCTGCAAACAGCTCTCGGAGTCCCCCACAAGGAGGGAGGGAGAAAACAGCAGGTCTGGAACACTCACGTTCTCTTGCACATCGGTCGTCCCCTGGGGGAAGGCCGGAACTTGTGGAGCTTCCGCAGCAGAGGGAGTGAATGGGCGTGGCGAACGAATAGACCAGTCTTTCAACCTCCCCAACCCCGCCTCAGTCCCCCACCTGCCCCGCATAGAAGTCCGCCAGGCCCGCCGCGATGGCCTGCGCCAGCCGCTCACGTCCGGCGGGGTCCATCAGGAGGCGGAGGTTTTGCGGGTCGGTGAGGTAGGCAGTCTCCACGAGGAGGCTGGGCTGGGTGGTGGGGCGCGTCAGGGCGAGGTTGGCCCCCGGCTTGAGGCCCGCCCCCACGCCGAGGTCGGGCAGGATGCGGCGCAGCGCGGCGAGGATGGCGGCGGCGGGGGCCTGGGCCTGCGGGTGCGTGAAGTACACCTCCGGGCCACGGATGCCGCGCGGGTCGCGCCCGTCGGGCAGAGCGTTGGCGTGGATGGAGACGAGGAGGTCGGCCCGCCTCGCCTCGGCGAGCAGGTCGCGCTCGTACAGGCCCAGCGTCACGTCGGCCTCGCGGGTGAGGACCACCTCCGCCCCCTGTGCTCGCAGCAACTCGGCCACGCGCAGGGTGAGGGGGAGCATCAGGTCCTTTTCCGGCACGCGCAGACTGCCCGCCCCGCCGTTCTGGGTGCCCCCGTGCCCGGCGTCGAGCACGATCACCCGCCCGGCGAGCGGACGCGTGAGGTCGAGCGTCGGCGGGCGGCGCACGGTGAGGAGCAGGTCGCCGCCGTCGTAGTTCGCGGTGAAGCCCCACGCCTGCGGGGACGTGAGGTCGAGGATCAGCCGCGTGACTCCCAGACCGACGGGAGAGACCTCCGCCCGCGCGACGAGCGGATCGGCGAGGGGCGTGGGCAACCTGGGCGGCACCCCCAGCCCGTACAGGGTCAGGGTGAGGCGGCGTCCCCCCCCCTCCTGCGCCACGGTGAAGGGCACGCGTGCCCCGCCGAGGGGAATGCGGAGGCGGAGATCGTCGGTGGGCGGGGTGGCGACGGGTTCGGAGGCGGGGGGAGGGGCAGGTGACGGGGCGGACGGCGCGATTTCGGCGGGGTCGGCGGGGGTCGGTGTGGCGGGAACGCTCGGTGGGGGCGGGGCCACGGCGACGACGGGCGGGAGCGCCGGGTCAGCCGCCGGGCCGTCCAGCCGTACCTCCCCCGCCACGCCGGGCAGGGCGACGGCGGGCGTCACGTCGAGTTGCTTCGCCGTGATGAGGACGCTCACGCCGGGCGCGAGACGGGCGCGCACGTCCTCGCCCACCCGACCGACGAGGGTAAAGGCCATGCCGTCGCGCGGATACAGGAACGCCTCGCCCTCCAACGTGGTCGTCGCGTTGCCCGCGTCGTTCAGGCCGAGGCCGCGCACGGTGCCGGGGCGCTGGGTGCCCGTGCGGGGGCCGCCGCTCCCGCTGCTGAGGCGACCGGACGCGGTGACGGTGACGCTTCGACCGTCCCGCCCGGTCAGCGTCATGGTGACGGGGACGTTCTCCAGCCGCGCCGAGACGGAAAGGACGTAGGCGGCCTCGTACTGTCCCGCCGCCACCTCCCGCAGGGGCTGGGGCGGCCCGCCCGCCACCCGGAAGACGGCCCGCCCGCCCGGAGACCCCCGGAAGGCCACGGCCACGGTGCGCTCGGTGGGCGTGTCCCGCGCGGGGTCCCAGAACTCGTGGGCCACGTCCGGCGTCACGCTCTCGCGGTCGATGCGGGTCGGCGTGGCGGGCAGAGGCGCGTCCGTGGTGCGGATGACGCGCAGAATGTTGCTCCCCGACTGCCCATTCAGCGTCGTGACCATCCGCAGGTCGTTCGTGCCCACGCGCAATGGCCACCACAGGATGAACAGGCCGTCCGGCCCGACCGCCACGGGCTGATTCCCGATCCTGAGATTCGCGCCGGGCGGCACGCTCCCCTCCAGCAGTACATGATCGAAGGCGACCCGATGGCCCTCCGGCGGGTAGGCGACGAACACGTCCGGCGCGGCCCGCGCGGTGGTCAGGACGGGCACGGCGAGCAGGGCGAGGGTCAGACCGAGACGGCGGTGGAGCATAGCGAGGTCTAGCACGGGGGGCGGGGGAGGATGATGAGGTGTCCAATTTCGGCGGGACGAGCCGCCCAGGAGCTTCAGTCGGTCTCGCGTCCCACTCGTCGCTGTGTGAAGGTCGATTCGAGGAGATTCGTCGGCGTGGCCTCGTCTTCCGGCAAAAACCAATAGTCGCGCTGACCATCCAAACTTTCCACGTTCAGCCGCCCGCACTCAGCACACTGGTACACGCTCCGAAACGACTCGCCCCACAGCCGGGTCGACTCCCGCTGCAACCTGTTCCGCGTAGGCACGATTTGCACCATGACATTTGCTCCTCGGGCACCATCCAGACCCACCAGGCTGTCGAGCAAGGTTTCCAGACGCTCCAAGAAGATGGACGTGTCCTGATCAGGCAACAGATAGGCCTTATACGAGAGTCTATCCGTCTGATCCACAATCCCCGCTCCACACGGGCAACCAAGCTTCATCTCGTCACTCTCCTTCTTCTGGTTTAAACACCGCCAGGGCCAGAGTTTCGGTTCTTTCTCACGTGCGGGAAGGCGAAAAAATAAAGGTGGTCTCGGAACTGGAGGGCGAGGGCAGAGGCACCATCCGCCCTCTGCCCTCACGCCTCACCCCTCCTCACCCCACGCTCGGACTCGCCATCGCCTCCAGCACGGCCTCGGTGAAGGTCCACGTGTCCGCCTTCCCGCCGAGGTCGCGCGTCGGGTGGGCGCGCAGGGCGAGCGCCACGGCGCGGTCGATGCCGTTGGCGGCGTCGGGGCGGTGCAGCGAGTGGCGCAGCAGCATCCCGGCGCTCATGATCGCGGCGGCGGGGTTGGCGATCCCCTGCCCGGCGATGTCGGGGGCGCTGCCGTGGATCGGCTCGAAGAGGCCGGGGCCGTCGCCCAGGCTGGCGCTCGGCATCAGCCCGAGGCTTCCCGGAATCACGGCGGCGAGGTCGGAGAGGATGTCACCGAAGAGGTTCTCGGTCACGATCACGTCGTAGCGGCCCGGATCGGCGACGATGAGCATGGCGACCGAATCGACGTACTCGTGATTGAGGTGCACGTTGCGGTACTCGCGGGCTTGCAGGGCCGTCACGTCGCGCCGCCACAGCTCGGAGACCTCCAGCACGTTCGCCTTGTCCACACTCGTCACGCGGCCCCGGCGCTGCTCGGCGGCCCAGAAGGCGACGCGGGCCACGCGCTCGACCTCGGCGGTCGTGTAGCGCATGGTGTTGTACGCCGTGTCCCCCTCGATCTCCCGGTCCCCGTCGAAGTAGATGCCGCCCAGCAGCTCGCGCACGATCAATATGTCCACCCCGCGCGCCAGTTCGGGCTTGAGGGGCGAGAGGTGCTCCAGCCCCGGCTGCACCCGCACGGGCCGCAGGTTGGCGTAGCAGCCCAGCGCCTTGCGAAGGGCGAGCAGGCCGCTTTCCGGGCGTAGGTGACGCGGCAGGCGGTTCCACGGGCTGTTTTGCGGACCGCCGACAGTTCCGAGGAGCACGGCGTCCGCGTCCCCCAGCGCGTCGCGCGTCCGCTGGGGGAAGGGGTCGCCGGACGTGTCGTACGCCCCGCCCCCGATGGCGTGTTCCTCAATCGTCACGTCGGGCGCGACCTCGCGCAGGACCTGAACGGCGGCGGCGGTCACTTCCGGGCCGATGCCGTCGCCGGGGAGGGTGACGATCTTAGGCATGGGCGGCCTCCCCTTGCGCGGTCTGCGCCGCCGCGTCGTCCTGCGCCTTCATGTACTCCAGCCAGCCCCCCGCCCGCTGCACGTCGAGCGCGAACTGGGGCACGGGCACGAAGGTCAGCGTCTGCCCGGTCCGCTTGTTGGTGATCGTGCCGCCCACGAGATCGAGGTCGGCCTCGTCGCCGTCCTCAAAGGCCTCCACGATGCCCTCGCACTCCAGCGCGAGAAAGCCGTTGTTGATGGAGTTGCGGTAGTAGATGCGGGCGAAGTTGGGCGCGATCACGGCGGACACACCCACCCCGCGCAGCGCCCAGACGGCGTGTTCACGGCTCGACCCGCAGCCGAAGTCGGCCCCGGCGACGATGATGTCGCCCTGTTGCACCCGCTTAGCGAAGCCCTTGTCGTAGTCCTCCATCGCGTAGGGCGCGAGTTCGGCCTCCACGTCGGTCGTCAGGTGGCGGGCGGGGATGATCTCGTCGGTGTTGATGTGGTCGCGGGCGAAGAGGTGGACTTTGGGCATGGGGACTCCTGGGGGTGAGGGATAAGGGGTTGGGTTTTAGGGGTTGGGTTTAGGGACGAGGAGGAGATCGGCGGCCTGCTGTCGTCGTTTCCTGATGGATGACCAGACGACTACGTGGGGTTATTTTTTACTCCTCCCCCTTGAACGCCTGATGTGAATTGCAGATCGAGCAAAAGGCGCGTTTTTGTCGTTTGGCAGCAGGACGAGCGGTGCTCGTCACCCCTCTCCCCAGCCCTCTCCCGCAAGGGGAGAGGGAGAAAAAGCACGTCTAACACGCTGCCTTTCTATTGCACATCAGGCGTCTTGAGGGGAGAGGCTGGGATTGGCACAGCTCCGCAGGAGAGGGGGTGAACGGGCAGAGCGTCCCCAGCAAGATAGATCGACAAATCGTTGTGATCCCCCTCTAATTTGAGGGCCGCAGCCGTTCGAGTTCTTCCGGTACGGTCTCCCCGTAAAGGTCGCGCCAGTTCACGCCGTCGAACGTCACCTCGGACTCCATGAAGTATTGGGCGGGGTCGTCGGGGTCGCTCAGGGCGTCGGTGGGGAGGTCGAGGCGGACGGCTTGAACCGTGGGCAATGCGTCCAGATCGGCGAGGTGGGGGGCCTCTTCGGCGAAGGTCTCCACGAGGACGGCGCGGGTCCAGTCGGCCCAGGCGTCGGGGTTGCCCGCCCCGGTCGCCTCCACCAACTCGGCGCGCACCCGCTCGGCCTGCTCGGCGGGCACGGCCCCCTCCTCCCACTCCACGCGCCCGCCCTGCCAGACGGTGACGGGGACGGTCTTCACGTCGAGCATGTTCGAGAGCAGGTCGCCGAGTTCGCCCGCGCCGTCCTCCTGGGGTTCGGCGTCCGGGTCCGCGTAGGAGAGCCACGTCTCGCCGTCGAGGGTGTAGAACCCGCCCTCCGGGTCGATGTGAACGTCGTGTTCCCCCAGCGTCGTGACCGCGATGTTCAGCGGCGAGCCGAGGGGGGTGGGTTCCCGCAGTTCGAGGACGAGGCGGCGGGCGAGGGGCACGGGCGCTTCCGCCTCTTCCTCCTCCGGCACGTCGAGGGAGTCGTAGTGCCGCTCGGCCCAGTCCTCGGGCGTCTCCCCGTGCCAGTCGCGCACGAGCGCCTCCAGCTCGTCGAGCTGCTCCTCCGGCGGCTCCGGCTCGAAGTCGATGCGGCCCTCATGCCAGTGTTCGGCCAGGTAGGAGGCGACGACCGTCCCCTTCTCCCGAGCCAGGGGATGCTGGGTCAGGTAGCGGAAGCCCGCCAGCGGGTTCGGGTCCTCCGGCAGGCTCTCCCACTTCCC
Organism: Deinococcus sp. YIM 134068; assembly: GCF_036543075.1. NCBI lineage: Bacteria > Thermotogati > Deinococcota > Deinococci > Deinococcales > Deinococcaceae > Deinococcus > Deinococcus lichenicola. Next base: position 125,868 of record NZ_JAZHPF010000004.1, on the reverse strand, counting down.
GCCGCCAGTCGAGAACTCCTCGGAGCGCAGGTGCAGGTGCCCGCCCCCCTCCAGCGGCGTGTACTCCCGCACGGCACGCACCGGATCGTTCCGCAGTGTCCTCGGGTCGAGGTTGAACACCAGCTCCCCGGAGAGGCGGCGCAGCGGCGGCACCGGGATGGCCTCCAGGTCCTCGCGCGTCTCGATGAGCTTTTGCGGCAGCCCCGCCCTGACGTACTGGCGGCGGTAGCTCCGCGCCCAGGCGTCCCCGGTCGGCTGCGTCTGCCTCAGCGCGGCGACAATTCTCTCACGCAGGGCCGGGTCGGCGGGGGCACTCGTCAGGGTCACGGTCCCGTCCGCGTCCATCTGCGCCTCGAAGGGGTGCACGGTGGGCATCAGCCCAAGTTGCTTGCGTCGTTTGGCTTCACCCATAGGGAACTCCAGTATCTCAGGCAAAGGAGGGACAGGTTTCCTGCATGCTCGCCGCCGAGCCACATCACGGAATCTGGAAAATGATGAAGAACAGCAGGAGTGCCAACCAGGAACACAGCGTCGCGACGACAGGGACCAGCAGCGTCCCCATACCGACCCGCCAGGGCAGGGAAGGAAGCCGGGACACGCTCCATAGCACCAGCAAGCCGAGGCCAGCCGCAACTGCCGTGCGGGTGAGGTTGGAAGAAATGGGCAGGAGGGTCTGTAGGCGTCCTGCAAAACCCGTGACCATGACCAGCACGGTACTCAGGGCGGGCACGACCCCCAGCGCCGCTCACGCACGACCAGCCACCCCAACAACCAGCCCGCCGCGAAGTAGGTGACGAGCCAATGGATGTTTTGCAGCCAGTCTATGCCTCTCACGGTCTCCCGTCCCTCCTCAGTCCGCCGCTTCCGTCACCCCCGCGTTGTACTCGCGCGGGTCGGTGATGTACCCCGTCACCGCGCTCGCCGCCACCGTCGCGGGCGAGGCGAGGTAAATCTGCGCGGTGGGGTCGCCCATCCGGCCCACGAAGTTGCGGTTGGTGCTGGAGATGCACACGTCGTCCGGCCCCAGCACGCCCGAATGCATCCCCAGGCACGCGCCGCAGCTCGGGTACGAGACGCTGGCCCCCGCATCCACGAAAATCTCCATCAGCCCTTCCTGCGCCGCCTGCTTCCAGATCGCCTGGGTCGCGGGCACGACGATCATCTGCACGCCGTCGGCCACCTTCCGCCCCTTGAGGATGCGCGCCACGTCGCGCAGGTCGCCGATGCGCCCGTTCGTGCAACTGCCGACGTAGGCATGGGTGACGGCGATGCGGTCGCTCCCCGCCACGCGCCCGTTGCTGGGGATGTGGGGGTAGGCGACGGTCGGCTCGACCTGCGAGGCGTCCACATCGATGACGACCTTGTACTGCGCGTCCGGGTCAGAGGTGTACTCGGTGTACTGCTCGGGCGTCACTCCGCGTTCGGCGAGGTAGGCGCGGGTCGTGTCGTCCACCGCCACAATGCCCGTCTTGCCGCCCGCCTCGATGGCCATGTTCGTCAGCGTGAAGCGGCCCTCCATGTCCATCCGGTCGATGGTGTCGCCCACCCACTCCATCACGAGGTAGTTCGCCCCGTCCGCCCCGATGCGCTTGATGACCTCCAGCACGATGTCTTTGGGAGTGACGCCGGGCTGCATCTCGCCGCTGACGCGGATGAGCATGGTCTCCGGCACCTTGAACCACACCCGGCCCGCGTAGATCGCGCCCGCGAGGTCGGTGCTGCCGACGCCCGTGGCGAACATGCCGAGCGCCCCCGCGTTGCAGGTGTGCGAGTCGCCGCTCACGAGGGTCTGCCCCGGCTTCACGAGGCCCGTGTTCTCCAGGACGACGTGGGCGATGCCGCCGCGCCCCACGTCGTAGAAATGCTTGATGCCCTTCTCCTGCACCCAGGACTTGAGCTTCTGGTACATCTTCGCGGCCTTGATGTTCATGGCCGGAACGGAGTGGTCGGGCACGGCGACGATCTGATCGGGGTTGAACACCCGGTCCATGCCGCGTTCCTCCAGCATCCGCAGGGCGGCGGGCGTGGTGATCTCGTGGCACAGCACCCAGTCGGTCGCGCACTCGATGAGCTGACCGGGCACCACCGAGCTATGGCCGCTGTGGGCCGCCAGAATCTTCTCCGCAATCGTCATTCCCATACAGGTATGGCTCCTCTCAGGTCGCGCGCCCCGCAAGCGAAAACCCCCGAAGCCGTCGTAGCTCCGGGGGCGGATAGGCGAACGCTGGGCTGCGCTCACCGCCCCCAACGAAGAAGAAGCGCCACGGGGGCGTCCTTTCCTCTCGGCGGTGCGGCGGACATCGCCCGTGAGTGTAGCGCGGCGGCGCGGCGACGGGCAAGGCGAGACGTGTAGACGGGAGGCCGCGCCCATGAGAACGCCATCCGACTCCGCCTTTATCTGACGGCGGCTTCATGAAGTGGGTGGGGGCCGCAAAGTTGACAGGGACGCAAGAAATGCTCCCTTAGAATCCTGAGCGCACATGAAGAGACTTCGACTTCCCAGCGCCATGCTCGGTCTCACCGTCCTGCTCACGGCCTGCCCCGGCGCACCGACGCCCTCCGGTTCTCAAGGGGGAGTGGTGGAGGGCACGCTCACTCCCTACAGCCTCGGCGCGGCGGACATCTTCGCCTACGCGCCCATGACGGAGGAGGTCGTGGCCGCGACCACCGTCGCCGCGAACGGCCAGTTCAGCCTCCCCCTCCCGACTCCCGGCGCGGGCCAGCTCGTCGCCCTCACGGGGAGCGGCTGCGCGGCGCAACCGCAGGTGAGTCCCGCCGACGCCCGCTTCCTCTACACGGACTTTTACCCGGTGGTGCAGAACAACGAGGTCGTCGGGTACGGCGAGGAGATCGTGGATGCGGGTGCCGCCGATGGCAGCGGACGCAGCGACCTGCTGCGCTTCTACGCCTCCGCCGCGTCGAAGGTGACGGGCCAGTTCGTATGTGGGGGCGCGACCACCACGTTCGACCTCGACCTCAAGGCGGGCTGGAACACCGTCCAGCGCACCATCGACACGGTGAGCGGCGGTCAGGTCACGGCGGGCACCTTCCAGATGTACACGGGGAGTGCGGCCACCCTCGCCTTCACCCCCATCCCTTCGTCGCCAGCCCCGTCGCCGCAGATGTCGGTGTTCCTCATGCCGAACTACACGACGGTCACGCGCGGCGAGAGCCTAACCGTGGAGGCGCAGGTCTATACGACTGATGAGACGGTGGGCGAGGTCAACGTTGAGCTGATCAACCCCCCGGCGGGGTTCACCCTCGCCACCGACAAGCTGAGCGCCGCCAGTCTGAGCGCCGCGTCCGTGCAGAAGCGTGGGGCGGAGGGCCTGCTGCGGCGTGACCGCTCGCTCGGCGGTGCCGTGGGCGCTTTGTCCTCGGCTTCTCTTCTGCCCCAGGGCACGCGCACCGGGAAGTTCACGATCAATACCACGGCGGAGGCACAGCGTACCGACACCGGCTCCAGCAGTCCTCACGAATTGCGCCTGCGTTTCACCTCCGGTCAGCAGACGATGGAAGCGACCTTATACGTTAACGTGACGGTGCCGGGCGTGCAGGTGGACCTCCGGGACGGCTTCTACACCGCTCGGCAGCTCGTCCTCAGCGCCGGGGACACCCAGACCCTCACCGCCTTCCTGACTCCCCAGTATGGCCTCACCGGCGAGGTCCGCCTGAGCATGGAGGACGCAGCCTCCGGCATCTCCGGCGTGGGCGGGCCGGTCACGCTGGGCGCTGAGACCACGAGCGTGCCCTTCACCGTCACCGTACCCCGTGGCACTGCGCCCGGCACCTACAGCCTGCCCGTGATGGCGATACACAGGGCCGGGACGGAGCAGGTCGCCACCCTGAGCGTCGAGGTCAAGGCCGCGACCGTCTCCGTCAACGCTCAAGCCGTCACGCTTTACGGCGGGGAGACCGTCAGCCTGCCCGTCACGCTGAAGAGCGAGTACGGCTTCGAGGGGGCCGTCACGATCGACGCCACCGGGCTTCCGGCGGGTGTCACGGCTGCGCCCGTCACGGTGACGGTGCCGCGCGGCGGGACGGTCAGCGCGTCGCTGCCCCTCACGGGTGCCGAGAGCGTCGGCGTCGTCTCCTCCACTCAGGTCACGGTGACGGTCAGCGGCACGAATCTGAGCGCGAGCGGCACGGCGGGGGTGACCCTCCAGCCCCGGCGTGTCCTGCTAAGTGATATGGCGGTGCAGAAGATGGTCCCCGCCCACGAGGGGGGATTCTGGTTCATCAGCCGTCCCTACGGCCAGTACGGGAAGGGGGTCAAGCTGGCCCGCTTCGACGGCGCGAACGTGGTCGATGCCGTGACGATCCCCTCCTCGCCCACCGACTCGTGGGACCTGACCACCGCCCCTGGCGGCGAGGTCTGGGGGATGACCGGGAATGGGACCGCCGTCTTCCGCTATGCGAAGGGACAGCTCCAGACCTGGGAAACGTCCGTCGGCCACCCGAGTTCCTCCATCGCCGCAGACAATCAGCAGCGCCTGTGGTTTTTCGCCCTTGACGAAAGCAGCGGCAAGTACCGTTTCAAGCGACTGGACGCCACCACCGGCCAGGTCGAGACCCTGGACATCTACAATTTCTCCTGGTTCTACCCCTCAACGTTCCTCGTCCGCAACGAGGATGGGTCGGCGTTGTTCGTGCCCGACCGATTCGCGCCCGACCAGAAAACCGCCCGGCTCGTGCGTGTGGACACGGCCATTGCAGACGTGACACTCCTGCCCCTGCGTAATCTCGCGGATGTCAGGGCTGCTGCCGTGGACCCGGCGGGGACGCCCTGGGTCTACGGGAGTGCCTGGGGGGACAGTCCTCAGGCTGCACGTGTCAACGGCGACGGAACCCTCACCCCCTACCTGTTCGAGAGCGGCATCGTCCCGGAATTGTTCGGGTTCGACGGTCGGGGCCTGCTCTGGGGCATGGGCAGCTCAGGCGGGTCCGTGCGGGCACTCGATCCTCGGACAGGCGCGGTCGTCCACAACATCGAGGCGAGCCACGACTCACAGCGCGTGGCCGTGAACCTGTCCGGCGGCCTGTGGAAAACCTGGGCCGACGACACCGCGCGGGGGACCTACGCCAGCCTGATCCGCTAGCCCCCGTTCTCCTCCCACCCCCGGACCGCAGGCCACGCCCAGCGCTTGCGGTCTTCTTTCATCCGCAGCCGTGTGCCGACCACTCACGGCTCCTACTTCCATGTGGGTGACGAGGAAGCCCCGGCGGGTCGCCCGCCACTTCCGCCCGCGCTAGGGTGACGTGTATGGCGGCCCCCTCTCCCTCCTCCCCCCCCGCCTCCGCCACCCTCGCCGCCGTCTGGCACCTGCCGCATGCGCCGGGGCTGGCCCTGACGGTTCTCCTGATCGGACTCGCGCAGTCGCTCGCCGCCCCCTTCCTTCCCCTGTTCGGGATCAACCGCCTCGGGCTGACGCCGCTGGAGCTGGGACTCTTCCTCACCGCGACCGCCGTGAGCAGCGTCCTGATCAGCACCCGGCTGGCCCGGCGCTCCGACCGGATGAGCGACCGACGGCCCATCCTGCTGCTCACGCTCGCGGCGGCGACGCTCGGCTACGGGCTGCTGAGCGTCACGCGGGCGTACCCGGCCATGCTGCTCATCGGGGTGACGCTGCTGGGGACGGGGGCGGCGGCCTTTCCGCAGGTGTTCTCATTGGCGCGGGCGCAGTTCGCGGGGGCACCGGGCGACCTTCCCAACCGCGCGGTGACGGCGCTGCGGTCGGTGTTCGCGCTCGCGTGGGTGGTCGGGCCGGGGGTGGGGGCGCTCGCCCTCGCGCGGCTGGACTTCATGGGTCTCTTCCTGCTGACGGCAGCGTGTCTGGCGCTGGCGACGCTGCCCATCCTGCGGATGCGGGCACCGCGCCCCGTCCCGGTGAACGCCGTGACGACCGGGGCGACACCGGACGCCCGGCCCCACCGCCCCCTCGCGTGGGTCTCGCTCGCCTTCGTGCTCTACGGCATGAGCATGAGCATGGGCATGACGATGTTCCCGCTGCTCGTCACCAAAGTCCTGGGCGGCACGGACGGACAGGTGGGCCTTCTGGTCGGTTTCTGTGCCCTGCTGGAGATTCCCTTCATGCTCGCCTTCGTCGCCGCGCGGCGGCTGCCCTCCACCGAGCGGCTGGTGAAGTGGGCGATGTTGCTGTTCGTCCTTCACTTCGTGCTGCTGTTCCTCGCGCCGGGAATGGGCCTCCTCTTCGTCACACAGGCGGTGCGGGCGGCGGTTCTCGCGGTGCTGGCCGGGCTGGGGATGGCGTACTTTCAGGAGCTGATGCCGGGGCGCTTCGGCGTCGCCACCACGCTGTATTCCAACACGATGAACGTCGGCTCCATGCTCGCGGGCATCGTGTCGGGCGCGTGCGCGCAAGTGTTCGGCTACCGGTCGGTGTTCCTGCTGTGCGCGCTCCTCACCCTCGCCGGGTGGGCGGTGATGCAGGTGGTCACGCGCGGACGGGTCATGGCGGGGCGGGAGGCGGCGGCGTAGGAGGGGCGGGGCCAGCCGCCAGCTTCCAGCGGCCAGCCAAACACCCTGTCATGCTCCGGCTCAAGGCGAGGGGCCAGCCTCCACCCCCGGACGCTGGCCCCTCGTCTTCCCCCTTCCCCCTACCGTCGGCATCCCTCGGCGATGCTCGCGGCGAGGGCACCCACGTCCTGCCCGGCCCCCACGGCGTTGACGAAGGCGCTGCCGACGACCACGCCATCCGCGACCTGCGCGACCTGACGAGCGGTCGCCGCGTCCTTCACGCCGAAGCCCACGGCGACGGGGACGCGGGCGTACTCGCGGGCGAGGGCGAGCATGGCGGGCACCTCACCGAGCGCCGTTCCCTCCCGCGCCCCGGTCACGCCCGTCACGGAGACGGCGTACAGGAAGCCGGTGCAGGCGTCCGCGACGAGTTTCACACGCTCGGGTGTACTCGTGGGCGCGATCAGGAACGTCACCGCGAGGCCATGTTCGGCGGCGAGGTCGGCGATTTCGAGGTCCTGGTCGGGCGGCAGGTCGGGGAGGATCAGGCCGTCCACTCCCGCGTCCTGCGCGAGCCGCATGAACTGGCGCGGCCCGACGGCGTAGATCGGATTCACATAGGTCATGACGACGATGGGCGTGTCGTGGCGTGCCCGCAGCTCCTTCACGAGCGCCAGCGTGCGCCGGGTGCTCGTGCCGCCTGCGAGCGCCTGCTCGGACGCGCGCTGGATGGTGGGGCCATCGCCGAGGGGGTCGGAGTAGGGGATGCCGACCTCCAGCAGGTCCGCGTGGGCGAGCAGGGCGTCGGCGACGGCGGGAAACTCGGCGGCACTCGGATACCCGGCGGTCATGAAGGGCATGAAGGCGGCGCGGTCCTCCTGCTTCGCCCGCTCGAAGGCGGCGTGGATGCGCTCGGCTCCCCGCGTCAACGTCGCGGTCATGCCAGCACCTCCTGAATGACCTGCTCCACATCCTTATCCAGCAGGCCCTGGTCGCGCTCCATCTCCAGCAGGCGCATGACCTCCGCCACATCCTTGTCGCCGCGCCCGGAGAGGTTGACGACGATCACGCCGCCTTGCCCCAGCTCCTTCGCCAGCCTCACCGCGTGGTAGATGGCGTGCGCGCTCTCCAGCGCGGGGATGATGCCTTCCAGCCGGGTGAGGAGTTGCAGGGCTTCGAGCGCCTGCGCGTCGGTCACGGGCACGTACTCGGCCACGCCCGTCTCGCTGTAGTGGCAGTGCTCCGGGCCGATGCCGGGGTAGTCCAGGCCCGCGCTGATGGAGTGCGGCGGGACGATCTGGCCCTCGTCGTCGTTGAGGAGATACATCATCGAGCCGTGCAGGACGCCCACGCGCCCGCCCGCCACGCTCGCCGCGTGCCTGCCGCTCTCCACACCCTCCCCGGCGGCCTCGGTGCCGATGAGGCGGGGGCGCTCGCTCTCTGGGAGGTAGGCGTAGGGCGCGAAGATGCCGATGGCGTTGCTCCCGCCACCCACGCAGGCTACGATGGCGTCGGGCGTGATGCGGCCCTCCAACGCCTCAAGCTGGACCTTGACCTCCTCGCCGATCACCGCCTGAAAGTCGCGCACCATCGCCGGGTAGGGGTGCGGCCCAACCACGGAGCCGAGGATGTAGAAGGTGTCGCGCACGTTCGTCACCCAGTCGCGGATGGCCTCGTTCGTGGCGTCCTTGAGCGTGGCGGTGCCGGACGTGACCTCGCGGACCTCGGCACCGAGGAGCTTCATGCGGAAGACGTTCAGGGCCTGACGGCGGATGTCCTCGGCTCCCATGTACACCACACAGTCCAGTCCGAGCAGGGCGGCGGCGGTGGCGGAGGCGACCCCGTGCTGCCCGGCCCCCGTCTCGGCGATCACGCGACGCTTGCCCATCCGCACGGCGAGGAGGGCCTGCGCCAGACAGTTGTTGATTTTGTGCGCGCCCGTGTAGTTGAAGTCCTCGCGCTTGAGATAAATCTTCGCGCCGCCCGCATGGTCGGTCAGGCGTTGCGCGAGGTAGAGAGGACTGGGACGGCCCACGAACTCCTTCAAGAGACGGTCCAGCTCGTTCAGGAAGGCGGGGTCGGTCTTGGCCTCGCGGTAGGCGGCCTCCAGTTCGTCGAGGGCGGGGATGAGCGTTTCGGGGACGTAGCGCCCGCCGAAGCGTCCGAAGCGCCCGCGCCCATCCGGTTGCGGATAGCTGGGAAGAGTGAGGGACATGGTGCCTCCAGGGTAGAAGTTCCGGTCTAACGGGCGTTTGGGAAACTTAGACAAGTCGTCTAAGTTTGTGGGATTGTCGGGAATTGAACTGTGGCGAGTTCCGCCTTCCAGAACGGCAAAAGCTCCCCTGCCGAAACGTCGTCCGGGACCTCCCAGCCCAGCGAGCGGGCCAGCGTTGAGAGCACGCGACCCGTCTCCTCTCCTCCCTCCCGCAGCGCCATGAGGGGCGGCGCTCCCCCCCGTTTGGCGAGGCGTTCGCCGCGAAAGTCGGTCATCAGGGGAACGTGGAGATAACGCGGGGTCGGGAACTCTAGCGCCCGCTGCAACGCGATCTGCCGGGGCGTGGCGGGCCAGAGGTCGGCACCGCGCAGCACGTCCGTTACCCCCATCGCCGCGTCGTCCACCACGACCGCGAGGTGGTAGGCGTAGGCCCCGTCGTTGCGCCGCAGCACAAAGTCCCCGACCTCGGTGGGCAGGTATTGACAGAGCGTTTCCCCAGTCAGCGCGTCGTGGGCGCAGACCGTCTCGCCCGGCACCCGCCAGCGGAGGGCGGCGGGGCGCTCCGGGTTCACGCTGCCTGCGCGGCACGTTCCGGGGTAGACGGGTTCCTCGCCGTGGGGGGCACCCGCGCTGGCCTGGATGGCGGCCAGCACCTCGCGCCGGGTGCAGGTGCAGGGGTAGGTCGAGAGCCGCGCCACCGCCTCCGCGTACACGTCCAGCCGCTCGGACTGGGTGAACTCGGCGTCCCAGCCCAGCCCCAGCCACTCCAGATCACGGCGGGTCGCGTCGAAGGCCCAGTCCCTCACCCGCCCGGTATCCAGGTCCTCGAAGCGCAGGAGGTGGCGGCCTCCCAGGGCGCGCGAGTGCAGCCACGCGAGCAGCGCCGTCCGCGCGTTCCCCAGGTGCAGCGCCCCCGTCGGACTCGGCGCGAACCGGCCCACCACGGGCGGCGGGGAGGCGTTCACCCGCCCAGGCTAGCGCGGCATCCTGTGGGCGTGAGCGACGACCGATTGCAAGTCCTCCTGAACTCAGAACCCTACTGGACCGCGCGGGCCATGCGCGAGCAGGGCAGCCGCTTTTTCCGCGCGCTCGGCGAGGCGCTGGACGCCGCCGACCCCGGCAACCGCCGCCGCATCTACGCGACGTGGACCGACGAGGTGTGGGACTTCTACGGGCGCGGCTTGCGCCTGGCGCGGGAGGAGGAGGGCTGACCGACGAGCGCGCGGAAGGCTTCACGGGCCACCGTTCGCAGCGTCCCCGATGGACTCGCCGGAGGCTCCGCCGTCCTCAATCGCCGCCGCTTCCGCACCTGTTGCTCCCGTTCCACCCGCGACGAACCGGGCACGGGCTGGCCGAGCAGCGCGAGGAAGAACTGCGTGAGCAGAGTTCGGAGGGCGTCGGGCGTGGCTTTCACGCTGGCATTACGTAAGTCGGGCCGAATCCGTTCCAGGCGTACACTGCGCCGATGAGCTTCCCCGAACAGCCCACCCTCCTCGCCGTCTTCGCCCACCCCGACGACGAGGCGTTCGGCGTCGGCGGCACCCTTACCCACTATGCGCGGCGGGGCGGGCGCGTGGTCCTCGCCTGCGCCACACGCGGCGAGGCCGGGAAGATCACCGTGCCGGGCATGACCGTGGACGACCTCGGCCACCAGCGGGAGGGGGAGTTACGCGAGGCGTGCCGGGCGCTGGAGATTCCCGACCCCGTGTTCCTCGACTACCACGACTCCGGGCGCTACGAGCGGACCCGGCATAACGACCCCCTCGCCCTCATGAACGTCTCCCCCCTCGATGTGGAGGTCAAGCTCCGCGCGCTCATCGAGGAGGTCAGGCCGCAGGTCATCGTGACCTTCGACCCGCACGGGGCCTACGGGCACATCGACCACCTCCAGATGCACCGGGCGACGACGGCGGCCTTTTTCAGCACCGGGCACCTGCCGGGGGGCGGCCCACAGCGGCTCTACTACACGGCGCTGACGCACGAGGCCGCCGAGGGCATCTCGCGGATGGGCGAGAACCTCGACCCCCTCGTCTACGGCGTCAGCGAGGGCACCGTCGCCGTGCGGATGGACGTGAGGGCCTACGCCGCCAACAAGAAGGCCGCCCTCGCCGCCCACGGCACCCAGACGGGCGAGACGAGCGTGCTGGGCCGCATGTCCCCCGAGGAACGCCAGATGATGGAAACCCGCCTCCTCGGCGTTGAGAACTTCTCCATCGGCGGCACGCGCACGGCCCTTCCCACCTTTCCCCTGCGCGGGCTGTTCGACGGGCTGGAAGGATTCGAGACGCTGGACGGGTGAAGTAGGGTGGAATGAAGAGCGCAGGCAAAGCCCTTCGCGCCATTCCACGATGTGAGAGCAAGGTGCCCAATTTCATCGGGCCAGGAAAATGTCGTCTCTGACCTGGCCTTGTGTTCCCTCCCTCCTTGCGGGAGAGGGCTGGGGAGAGGGATCACGAGCACCGCTCGTCCTGGAATCCACTGAGAATACCTCCGGCCCTCCATGCGGCACTCACAGTGAGCGTCGTGGAGGGGGAGGCAACAGAACAACCTCCCCTCGGCCCACCTCCTACGCCTGCCCCAGCAGCCTCCGCACCGCGAAGCGCACGCGGCCCAGGCTTCCCACATCGTCGAAGGCGGTAAGGAGAATCTGGTCGCCGTGCAGCGTGAGGAGGAGCGGACCGCCCGCCACGTCGAGCAGGAGGTCCTGCCACCCGGCCTGACCGAGTGCGCCCTGAAGGCTGCCGATCACGGCGCGGCCCGCGCCCACGACGCCCGCGTCCACGCCCTCGCCCACGGCGGTGACGATCACTCCCCGCGCGTCCACGAGGGCGGCGTGGCGCACGCCCCGGACCTCCAGCAGCGGCGCGATCACGCGGGTTCCAGGTGGGGCTGCGGCAGGTCGCTCAGCTCCAGGGCGAGGCGGGCGAGGGTCTGCTGGGCGGCGCGGGTATCCAGGCCCCGGTGCAGGGCGGCGGCGAGCAGGAAGGCGTCCCCGCCCACGACGACGACCTCGATGCGCTCGGTGGTAAAGGCGAGGCGCGTCAGCGGCCCCGCGCCGAGGCGGCGGCCCACCCGCTCCAGGCCCACGCGGAGGGCGGCGAGTTCGGCGCACAGGGCGTCCCCACCCTCCCCGATGGTCTCGGCGGGCAGGCCGTCGGGCAGGACGAGGGCACCCGCCACCAGACCGGGCACGGCGTGCAGGGGGTCAAGCTTCATAGGGCCTCCGGCAGGGGCAGGGGTGGGTTCAGGGGCAAGGTCAGGGGAGTGGGGGTCGGGCGGCTCACAGGTCGGCCTCCAGCAGGCGGGCGGCGGCGCGACCGTACAGCCGGGCCTGGCCGAGGTTGCTGCGGCCATCGAGGGCGAGCATCAGGAAGAACTGGGGTGTGATGGGGTGCAGGTACACGCTCAGGCGCTCGCCGCGCAGGTACAGCTCACGCGGGGAGCCGTCCCCCAGCGTGTCGCCGTAGGCGGCGTTCGCCGCGCGCATCAGCCCGGCGTGTTCGGCCACGAGCAGGCCCAGGTCGGCGTCGGCGGAGGCGTGTCCCTCGACGAGCAGGCCGTCGAGTCCGCCGATGGCGGCGGCCCACGCGCCGTCCACGTCCGTCACGAGTTGGGTGAGGTGAGGGAGCATCGAGGGGCAGCATAGGCGGGGCACTCACGCAAGAATCTGACAGAGGGGAAGCCGTGAGCTTTCAGCCGTCAGCCGTCAGCTCTCAGCCTCTGGGATGGGGGCCTTGAGCTAGAAGTCGTGGGGGCGGGCGTAGGGCCAACGGGGAAAACAACCGACCTCCCGGCGTCCTGACGGTCAGTCCGCGCCCCCGCCAACTTCCCCTTTTCCCCGTCCCCATGCGCTAGAATGCCCGGTGGAGAAGGAGGGCGGACTGTTACGCTCTCAACAGAATGTGGTATCTTAATTCCACCACTCGGCCCTCTGCCGGGTCTCTCCCCGCCCCCGCCGACCAGGCCCCCTTTGCCCGGCGGCGCGCACAGACTGGAGCCATATGACCGGAATTCAACCTGTGGACATCACCTCGGAAGTCAAGACGAACTTCATCAACTACGCGATGAACGTCATTGTGGACCGCGCGCTGCCCGACGTGCGCGACGGCCTGAAGCCCGTGCAGCGGCGGATCATGTACGCGATGCTTCAGGAAGGCCTGACGCCCGGCCAGAAGCACGCCAAGTCGGCGGCGGTGGTCGGCGAGGTCATGAAGAAGTACCACCCGCACGGCGACGCACCCGTGTACGACGCGATGGTGCGGCTGGGGCAGTGGTGGAACCTGCGCTATACGATGGTGGACCCGCAGGGCAACTTCGGCTCCATCGACGGCGACCCGCCCGCCGCCATGCGCTACACCGAGTCGCGGATGACGAAACTCGCCGAGGAGGTGCTGGCCGACCTCGAAAAGGAGACGGTCGACCTCAAGCCGAACTACGACGAGACGACCGTGGAGCCGACGGTGCTGCCCTCCGCCGTGCCCAACCTGCTCGTGAACGGGGCGACGGGCATCGCGGTGGGCATGGCGACGAACATCCCGCCGCACAACCTGACCGAAATCAGCAACGGGCTGCTGGCTCTGATCGACAACCCCAACATCACCCTCGACGAGATGATGACGCACGTGCAGGGGCCGGACTTCCCCACGGGCGGGCGCATCTCGAAGCAGGGCATCCGTGAGGCCTACGCGACCGGGCACGCGGGCCTGAAGGTGCGCGGCAAGGCCCGCATCGACGAGAAGAACGGGCGCTCGCAGATCATCATCTCCGAGATTCCGTATCAGGTGAACAAGACCAACCTGATCCAGACGATCTCGGCGATGTACAAGGCGGGCAAGATTCCCGACATCTCGGCCCTGCGCGACGAGTCCGACCGCAAGGAACCCGTCCGCATCGTGGTGGAACTCAAGCGCGGCGCTCTCCCGACGCTCGTGCTCAACCAGCTCTACAAGTACACCCAACTGCAATCGACCTTCACGGTGATCAACCTCAGCATCGTGGGGGGCGAGCCGCGCGTGCTGCCCCTCATCGACACGATGCGGCACTTCCTGAACCACCGCCGCGACGTGGTGACGCGCCGGACCGCCTACGACCTGAAGAAGGCCGAGGAGCGGGCGCACGTGCTGGAGGGGCTGATCAAGGCCCTGGACGAGATCGACGAGGTGATCGAACGCATCCGGGCGGCGAACACGGCGGCAGAGGCGCGCGACGCCCTGATGCAACGCTTCGTCCTCACCGAGGTGCAGGCGCAGGCCATTCTCGACATGCGGCTGCAACGCCTCGTCGGGCTGGAGCGCGAGCGCCTGATGGCCGAGTACGACGAGCTGCGAAAGACCATCGAGCGCCTGCGCTCCATCCTCGGCGACGAGCGGCTGCTGTGGCGCGAGATCAAAAAGGAACTGCGCGACGTGCGCGACCGCTACGGCGACTCCCGCCGCTCGGTCATCACCCAGCTCGAGGACGACATCTCGAAGGAGGACCTCATCGCCGTCGAGGACATGGTGATCACCATGACGCGGGCGGGCTACCTCAAGCGCACGAACCTCGGCGCGTACCGGGCGCAGGGCCGGGGCGGGCGCGGCGCGAGCGGCGGCAAGCTACGTGACGAGGACATCAACACGAGCGTCTTCGTCGGTTCCACCCACGACTACCTGCTGTTCTTCACCGACGCGGGCCGCGTCTTCCACGAGAAGATTTACGATCTGCCGGAAGCCGGGCGTGACGCGAAGGGCACGCACATCCGCAACCTGCTGCCCTCCTTGCGTGAGGACGAGAACATCGCCTCGGTGCTGAGCGTGGGGGGCTTCGAGGAGCCGGGCAGCTTCGTCTTCGCCACCCGCAAGGGCGTGGTGAAAAAGACCCTGATCACCGACTACGGCAACATCACCTCGGCGGGGCTGATCGCCATTAACCTCCAGCCGGGCGACGAGCTGATCGGCGTGGACATCCAGCGCGACGGGGACGACGTGGTGCTCGCCACCCGCGAGGGGCAGGCGATGCGCTTCGCGGCGAGCGAGGTCCGCGACACGGGCCGCGCCACCCAGGGCGTGATCGGCATCCGGCTGCGCGAGGACGACGCCGTGGTGAGCATGGCGCTCGTGCCCGGCGGCGACGAGGGCAGCGAACTCCTCGCGGTGAGCGAGTACGGCCTGGGCAAGCGCACCCCCGTCGGCGACTACCCCAGCAAGGGGCGCGGCGGCCTCGGCGTCATCACCCTCGACCTGACCGACAAGACCGGCAAGCTCGTCACCCTCACCCACGTCGCGGGCAACGAGGAGCTGATGGTCCTCACCGAGAAGGGCACCGTCATCCGCACCCGCGTGGAGGAGGTCCGTGTCACGGGCCGCAACGCGCAGGGCGTGAAGGTCATCAATATCGGCGACAAGGACCGCGTGATCAGCGCCTTCCCCATCCGCCGCGAGGACGAGCTGTAGGCCCGAGCGGAGGCTCGCGAGCGCCCGGCCCGTTGGTGGTCGGGCGTTTAATGTTGGGCAGCCGCCAGCAACCGGCAGCCAGCGGAGCGAGGCTTCGGGCGGTGAGTTGGCTAGGGAACGAACCGCCCTGAACACAGGCCGTCGAGGAAGACCGCGACCCGAGCATCAATGAAGCCGGAGTGAGAGGGGAGTACAGACGACAGGCGGCTTTTTATGCGTTTCAGACGATGAAAATGCGCGCACCTCCTGAGCCGGACAGCGTGACCTAAATCCTGATTAAACAAACAAAACTGTTTACAAAAACGTGACTTTAGGTTACACTGTGACACATGCGGGGATACATCCGGTCCCCCCTCCCCGATCTCAACGCCCAGGAGGCGACGCACATGACGCAGACCCACTCCTCCCTGACCAAGACCTTCGTGGACACCGTGACCTACCGCCCCGGCGCGGTGATTCTGTACCCCGGCAAGAGCGACATGCTCTACCGCGTGGCGAGCGGGTTGGTGCGCGTTCACACGATGGACGACGACGGCAACGGCCTGACCCTGCGCTACGTCAAGCCCGGCGAGTACTTCGGCGAGGAGGCCCTCGCGGGCGTCAACCGCGCCTACTTTGCGGAGGCCGTCACCGACTCCAGCGTGGACGTGATCAACCCCGCGCTGATGACCGCCGAGGACAACCTCGTCGTGACGACGCACCTCGTCAAGACGCTGGAGCGCGCCTACGAGAGCATCTACCGCCTCGTCGGCAAGCGCCTGCGCGCCCGGATCGCGGGTGAGCTGCTGGAGCTGAAGGACACGGCCCTTGCCACCCAGCTCGACTCCGGCGAGACGATGATCTACGCGACCCACGACGAGCTGGCCGCCGCCGTCGGCTCCGTGCGCGAGACCGTCACGAAGGTCGTCGGCGAACTCAGCCGCGAGGGCGTCATCAGCGCCGGGTACGGCAAGATCACTCTCAAGGACGAGCGCGCGCTGGGCACCATCGCCGCCGCGTAAGCCAGACCCATCACACAGACCGCTCGGTTCACGCCGGGCGGTTTTCGCTTTGTATGGAGATGGGTCGCCAGTCGCCAGCTTCCAGTCGCCAGAGGGTCAGCCTGTGACCCCTGGTGTAACAGGATTCGTCCAGTTCATCCCGCGCCCGGCACGAACGCCCGCTCTACACTCCCCCCATGACGACCTTCTCTCCCGAACGGCCCCTGCGCGTGGCGGTGATCGGCAGCGGTCCCAGCGGCGTGTACGCGGCGGAAGCCCTGACGAAACAGACCGACGTGCCCGTGGGGGTGGACGTGTTCGACCGCCTGCCGACGCCCTACGGCCTCGTGAGATACGGGGTCGCGCCCGATCACCTCACGATCAAGAGCGTGACGAAGGGCTTCGAGAAGACGCTCGCGGACCCGCGCGTGCGCTTCCTCGGCAACGTGGAGTTCGGCACCGACCTGACGCACGAGGAGGCGCGGGAGCATTACGACGCCGTCGTCTACACGGTCGGAGCCAGCAGCGACCGCCGCCTGGGGATTCCCGGTGAGGACCTGAAGGGGTCCATGAGCGCCACCGAGTTCGTCGCGTGGTACAACGGCCACCCCGACGCGGCGGCGCGTGAGCTGGTGCTGCACGCGACGGGCGTGGCGGTGGTCGGCGTGGGGAACGTGGCGCTGGACGTGAGCCGTATCCTCGTGAAGACGACCGCCGAGCTGCACGAGAGCGACATCGCCGAACACGCGCTGAACGCGCTGGAGCGCAGCCACGTGCGGGACGTGTGGGTTCTCGGGCGGCGGGGCGCGGCGCAGGCCAAGTTCACGACGAAGGAACTGCGCGAGTTCGGCGAGTTGCACGGGGCCGACCCCATCGTGAAGCCGGAGGAGGTGCGGCCCGACGAGGCCGCCGAGGCGGGGATCACCGACAACATCGTCAAGAAGAACCTGGAGGTCCTGCGCGACTTCGCCGCCCGCACGCCGGAGGGCAAGGAGCGCCGGGTCCACCTGCGCTTCCTCGTCTCGCCCGTGGAGATTCTGGACGACGGTGCGGGGAACGTCGGCGGCCTGAAGATCGAGCGCAACACGCTGGACGAGAACGGGAACGCGGTGGGCACGGGCGAGTACGAGACGCTGCCCGTGCAGATGGTGCTGCGTTCGGTGGGCTACAAGGGCATGGCGCTGCCCGGCGTGCCCTTCGACGAGCGCCGGGGCGTCATCCCCAACGCGGAGGGCCGGGTGGAGGGCCGCCCCGGCGAGTACACCGCCGGGTGGATCAAGCGCGGGCCGAGCGGCGTGGTCGGCACCAACCGCAAGGACGCGGTGGACACCGTGGCGCACCTGCTGAGCGACGCGAAGGCGGGCGCACTCCCCGAGGCCACCCAGCCGACCCGCGAGGCGGTGGACGCGCTGCTCTCCCGCAAGGGCGTGGACGTGTACACCTTCCACGACTGGCAGGTGCTGGACGCGCACGAGGTCTCACGGGGCAAGGATTTGGGCCGCCCACGCGCGAAGGTGGTCCACAAGCACGAGATGTTGACGCATCGCCGCAAGGCCTTGCAGGAGGCGGAGGGCTGAAGGCGAGAGGCCGAGGCTGAGGGTACAGGGGCCGGGGTTACTCCCGGTCCTTGCCTTTTTGCCGGTGGAAAGAGGGCGAGCGGTCAGAGTTTGCTGGCGGCTGGAAGCTGGGTGCTGGCCGCCCTCCTCACCCGAATGTCGCCTCCCGTCAAATTTCCCCCGCCGCCCCTCTGCGATACTCGCGGCATGGTTGCCGAGTCCACGCCGCCGTCTTCCCTGCCCCGCACCGACGTTCTGGTGATCGGGGGTGGACCGGCGGGACTGCACGCGGCGTTCTACGCGGGCTGGCGCGGGCTGAGCGTGAGGTTGCTGGAGGCGCGCACCGAATTGGGCGGGCAACTGATGGCCCTCTACCCGGACAAGACCGTGTACGACGCACCCGGCCTGCCGCAGACGCGGGCGGCGGACCTCGTGCGGGCGCTGGAGGTGCAGCTTGCCCCCCTCGGCGTGGACGTGCGGACGGGCACGGTGGCGCGCACGTTGGAGCCGGACGGGGCGGGCGGCTGGGTGGTCGGCACGGAGGGGGGAAGACGGTTCGCGGCGGGGGCCGTCATCCTCGCGGCGGGGCTGGGGGCGCTGCTGCCGCGTGAGGCACGTGGGGAGGGCGTGGAGAGTCACCCGGATGTGAGAACCGAGCTTCCCGACGCCGCCGAGTTCACTGGACGGCGCGTCCTCGTTGTTGGGGGAGTCCCGCAGGCGACGCGGGCGGCACTGGAACTCACGGACTCGGGGGCTGAGGTCACGCTCACCCACCGCCGGGCGGGCTTTCGGGGGGAGCCGGGGGAACTGGAGCGGCTGGAGCGCCTGCGCGTGGAGGGCCGCCTCCGGGTCCTCTCACCCGCCGTCCTGCAACGCCTCACGCCGGAGGGGGCCGAGCTGACGGTGAACGGCGAGGGTGTCCCCGTGGAGGCCGATACCGTGTTCATCTTGGGCGGCTACCTGCCCGACCTCTCCCCCGTTCAGGGCTGGCCGCTGGGGTGGGAGGGTGGGTACGTGCCCGACGGGCCGGGCGGCGAGACGGCGTTGCCGGGCGTGTACGTGGTCGGGGACCTCGCGCGCTCGGGCAAGGACTTCAAGCTGCTCTCGCTCGCCTTCGCGCAGGCGGCCATCGCCGCGAACCACGCCGTTCACCACGTCCGACCCGAACTCAAGGTCAGGCCGGGCCACAGCAGCGAGCGGGGGGGGTATCCGGTGCGGGGGTAAGCAGGAGTCTTCCCACTCTCCTCCTCTCCGCCATGTCCCAGCCGCGTGGAGGTCGCCTCTACAGTAGGTCCATGACGGCAGCCTCCAGTCCTCTCGTTATCTACGTCGATGTCGACGAGACGCTCGTTCGCAACTACGGCAAGACCCGGATTCCTATTCCGGCGGTCATCAAGCACGTCCGCTCGCTCTTCGAGCAGGGTGCGGAGCTGTACTGCTGGAGTTCTGGCGGGG
The DNA here is from genome assembly GCF_036543075.1 of Deinococcus sp. YIM 134068. Lineage (NCBI taxonomy): Bacteria > Thermotogati > Deinococcota > Deinococci > Deinococcales > Deinococcaceae > Deinococcus > Deinococcus lichenicola. The sequence goes on along the minus strand of NZ_JAZHPF010000004.1, from coordinate 106,753 downwards.
CGCAGTACGCACGGCAAAGTGCAGCCAAGTGCGGGTTGGAAGACTGCTTTACCGCCTTCCTGCCCAAACCCCAGGTTCTCCTCGACGATCAACATGTCTCGACCTGGCGGCGACTTGTGCAGGTTCATCCCAGTAACTGCGATACCCAGTCAGTTCAGGACTATAGGGCGGCCCTTCTGGGTTCCCGGTAGCGCTCAGGCGGTCGCCCACCTCCCCCCGCTAGAATGCCGCTTATGGCGTTTTTGTCGGTCCTGCTCCTCGCGCTGGCCTTCTTGGTGGGGAGCCTGCCGCTGGGGCACTGGCTCCTCTCTCGGCTGGGGGCCGACCCGCGCCTGAACAACGCCTACAACCTCGGCGTGGAGAACGTGCTGCGCCGGGTCGGGCCGGGACCGGCGGCGGCGAGCGCGGGGCTGGACTTCGGCAAGGGCTTTCTCGCCGTGCTGATGGCCTCGGCTCTCGGGTCGGCGGAGGTGTCCGTCCTGGCCGCGCTCGCCGCGTACCTGGGGCACCTCAACCCGCCGCGCGCCCTGTACGGCGGGACGCCCCCACGCGGGCGGGGCAACCTCGTGCTGCTGGGGGTGCTGGCCGGGCTGGCGGTGGCAGGAGGGGTGGGTTTCTGGGTCGCCGTGCTGCCCGTGGTCGTGTATGCGGCGGCGGTGGGGTACTGGGGCTACGTCAGCGGCGCGACGGTCCTCGGGCTGCTCGTCTTCGCGCTCCTCGTGGCAGTCTCACCGCTGGGGATTCCCGCCAAGCTGGGGGCGCTCGCGCTCCTCGTCGCGGCGACGTGGCGCTTCAAGGAGAACCTGGGCCGCATCCTCGACGGCACCGAGCCGCGCGTGGGCGAGGCGGTGCCGATGGCGGGCAAGCGGGCCGATCAGGTCGTGGCCGCCTTCATGATTCACCCGATGACGCTGGAGAACTTCTGGTCGGCGCGGCGCTTCGCATGGCTGAAGCCGCTGGTGGAGCGCGGCGTCGTCAGCGAGGCGAGCGTCCGGCAGATGGCGGCGAACCTGCGGCCCATGAAGGTCGGGGAGTTGCACGGCATCAAGACGGCGGGGGGCAAGGAGATTCGCTGCTACCTCCTGAGCAGCCCGCTGCTGCCCGACGTGTTCACCTCGGACCCGGACCTCGCCACCCGCCGCGCCATCGAGGGGGCACGGCTCGCCCGCGAACTCGGGGCGGAGGTCTTCGGGCTGGGCGCGTTCTGGTCGGTGGTGGGGAACAAGGGGCTGGACGTGCAGGCCGCCGTCCCCGAGATCACGATCACGAACGGCGGCGCGTACACCAGCGGCACGATCAAGGCGGCGATTCCCGGCATCCTGCGCCACTTCGCGCAGACGGGGCGGGACCTGAAGGAAGCCACGGCAGGAATTGTCGGCGCGAACGGGGTCGTCGCCTTCGGCATCGCGCGGACCATCGCCCCGCAGGTCGGCAAGGTCATCATGATCGGGCGGGACATGGAGCGGCTGGAGCGGAGTGCGGCCACCCTGCGCCGCGCCACGCGGGACACCGAGATCGTCACGACGACGAGCTACGACACCCTGCGCGAGGCCGACCTGATCTTCTCCGCGACCTCGGACCCCCGCCCGGTGATCTTCCCGCAGCATGTCAAGCCCGGCGCGTGGATTTTCGACGAGGGCCGCCCCGCCGACGTGGACGAGAGCGTGTTGGACGTGCCCAGTGTGCGCGTGATCCCAGGCGGTGTGGTGCGCCCGCCCGGCGGCATGACGAGCAACATCGACCTCCAGTTTGGAGAGGGGGCCGTGCCCGCCTGCCTCGCGGAGACCCTGATCATCGCCGCGACGGGCGAGCACCAGCGCAAGAGCCTCGGCCCGCAGACGCTGACGGAGAACATCAACTTCTTCGTGGAGCAGGCGGAGCGGCTGGGATTTACGGTGGTGGACTGAGGATGAGTCAGTGGAGGTAATTACCGCCTCATCTGCAAGCAGGTCGCCAGGTCCCCTCGCCCCGCGTTGTGCGAGCTGAGCCAGGCCAGCGCACCCCAACGTACTTGCGTGGTTTCCCTCGCCATTCTTTGTCCAAGTGGAGCGGGTGAACGGCCAGGAGCGGGACGGGGCATGGAGCGACTCGGGGCCGTTCTCCATATGGCGTCGGTTCGGAGAACGGCTCTCAATGGGTGGTCATCGTGAGCCAGTTGTCCTCGCGCTCACTCCCCCAGCCGCAGCACGTCCCCGAAGGGAAAGCCCTCGTCCTCCAGCCCGCCGGGCGGCACCACCCAGAGGGTCGGCATCTTCGGGGCCTGTTCGGGAAAGTCGCCATAGCCGTCGGTGAGGTAGATCAGCACGTCCGGCTCGTGCGTCTCACTCAGCCCGAAGATGGGCCGGAAGTCGGTCCCGCCGCCCCCCTGCGGAGGGGGCACCGCGTCGCCGGGGCGCAGTTCGTACGGACCATACGCCTCCGTGTCCGCGTAGTAGAGGGTGGCCCTGACGTGCGGGTACGCCCCCAACACGCCCTGCACCTCGGCCACCAGCGCCCGCACCGCCTCGTCGTCCACGCTGCCTGACGTGTCCACGGCGATCAGCGCGGTCAGCGACTCGTCGTCCAGCGCCTCCAGATACAATCCGCGCCCGACGAAGCGGCGGTCGAAGCCCCCGAAGTCCACGGGCGTGCGGGCGAGGAAGCGCCAGAGCTGCGCCCGCCAGTCCAGCCGGGCCGGGGCGAGCCGGGCAAGTTCACGGTGCGCGCCCAGGGGGTCGTCGCCCTTTCCCCCCGTCATCGCGTCCACGCTGCGGGCCTGTGCGAGCGCCTGCTGCCACTGCCGCGCCGCCGAGGTGCCCGGCCTGGTCTTCCCCTCCCTGGGCGGCGCGTCAGACGGGGGGCCGTCGAGCAGGTCGTCCGACTCCTCCTCGCCCTCCTCCGGTTCCTGCCCCTCCAGCGCGGTGTAGACCTCCTCCACGCTCAGGCGCTCCAGATGTTCGTCGCGCGTGGCCTGGGGCGGCACGGGCAGCCCGGCGGCGGCGACCATCCCGTTCACGATGGTGTCGGCGGCCCGGTTCCAGCGTTTCTTCTCTCGCGGCCCGCGCCGCGCCACGTGCGAGAGCGCCGCGTGGAGAACCTCGTGGAGGAGCAGCCCGTCCAGCACATCGGGCGGCAGGCTCGCGGCCACCTCCGGGTTCACGTACACCCGCTCGCCGTCCGTGCCCGCCGCCGCGACCTCCCGCGAGGCCACGAACTCCGCGTGCAGCAGCAGCGTGGCGAAAAAGGCGGACTTGCCGCGCAGGCGCAGGCGGGAGCCGGAGATGAGGTGGGGGAGGTCGGTCATCGCGCCCTCGGCGCGGGCGTGTGGCCTGTGGCTTGTGGCTTGTGGAACAAGAGGGGGCCTCCTCTACAAGCCACGGGCCACGAGCGACAAGCCTTCATCCCTCCGCCAGCGCCAGCGTCCCCTGCACCAGCCCCGCCAGCCGCTCGTCGCGCCCCAGGAGGCCCGCCAGCTCTCCGAGTTGCCCGATGGCCTGGAACTTGCTGACCAGTGTGGCGACGTACAGTTGCAGCCACTCCGGCCCGGCGCTCTCCGAGAGCCATAAGAAGGCGTGGTACGCCTCGTCCGCGTCCCCCGCACGGGCGGCGAGGCCCACGACGGCAGCGTAGCGCACGCTGGGTTCGTCGGGCAGCCTCAGCCCCGACCCCTGCCCGCGCAGCACGAGGCCGAGGTCGGGCAGTCCCTCGTACAGGCGGACGAAGGCGGCGAACTCGGCCCCGGCGGCCTCCCCCACGGCGGGGGCCACGTCCAGCCGGGCGCGGTGAAGCTGCGAGGCCATCTCCCACGCGCGCGGGCTGGGCCAAGCGGGCTGCGAGGGGTCCAGACGGTGCAGCAGCTCGGGCCGGAAGGTCAGGAAGGCGACGACGTGCTCGTGCAGGCCCCGCCCCAGTGCATACGCCCGCCACGAGTCGAAGTCGGGCCGGACGGTGAGGTGCAGAAATCTGTTGGCGAGGGGCGCGGGCATATCGAAGACCGAGGCGCGGTCCTCCTTGCGGTTGCCCGCCGCCCACACGAACCAGCCGTCGGGGAGTTCGTAGCTGCCCACCTTGCGGTCGAGGATGAGCTGCTGCGCCATCCCCTGCATGGTGGGCGGGGCCATGTTCACCTCGTCGAGAAAGAGGATGCCCCGTCCGGAGCGCGGCAGGAACTCGGGCGGATACCACCGGCTCACGCCTCCGCCCTGTCCGTCCGCCTCGGGCACGGGCAGGCCGCGCAGGTCGGTGGGCGCGAGTTGCGAGAGCCGCACGTCCACGAAGTCCAGCCCGTGCCGCCCCGCCACCTGCGCGACCACGCTGCTCTTGCCCACGCCCGGCGGCCCCCAGATCATCGTGGAGAGCTTGAGGTCCCCCGTGGCGAGGGCCGACAGGTAGGCTTGCAGTTCGGTCGGGGTGAGGCTCACAGGGAGTAGGGTAGCGCGTGAAGACGAGCTGGCGGGCCGTCGGGTAGGGTTCGCCTGTGGGGTACTACATCTCAGCGACTCAACCGCACGAACCAATCCCCGCGCCCCCGCTGGAAGCCTCGGAGGCCGAGTGGGACAGGTGGATCGAGGAGGAAGCGGAGTTCTCGGCCTAGAGCGAGAGGTTAGGCACGATCACTTTCATCGCCACGTGGATGATCGAGATGGCCGCGCAACTGGGGCTGCCCCTTCTCTCGTCCCTAGAGTCCGGCTGGTGCCTGGAGACGCCGCCCGAACTGGATGCGCTGGAGCGCGAGCTTGACGCACTTGAGCAAGAGTGGCAGCGGCGGGGACTTGATCAAACCGGAGCAGACGTGGGCTGGGGCCGCTCCTACGAGGACCTCCTTTTTCCACTGAGCTGCTTCCGTGAAGCGTTGGCGGCAGCGAGACTCACGGGTTTCCTCTCTGTGCCGGATAGGCAACTCCGGTAAGGGCCAGGCTGCTTTCCGGGATGTGCGGCGCAAGCTTTGGGCCATCGCGGAACCACGTTGGGGACGCCTGGAACTCCTCCGCGAACGGGTGGCGGCTCTCGCGCTGAATGTGATTTTTGCTTCTTTCCTGGGGAGATGGTGAGGGCGAGGCCAAGAAAGGCAGAGAGAACGGGGGGACGGCTCACACGCGCGGTTCTTAGGCTGACCTTCGGCAGACGTACGGTGTAGCGTTTCACAAATGCAGCGCCACCGGAGAAGAGACCTGCGCTGCTGACCAGGAGGCCCCACCATGTCCACTCTCCCCCGACGCACCCTGCTCACCGCCGCCCTGCTCCTGAGCCTCAGCCCGGCGCTGGCCCAGACCAGCACGACCCCGGCAACCGCCGCCCCGGCGTCTACGACCCAGACGACGACCGAGGCCCTGCCCACGCAGACCACACTCACGCTGCCCTCGGGCGACCTGACCCTGCCGTACCTGACGGGTGCCACGCCCCTGCGGAGCGTCAGGACGGTCACGGGAGTTGGCATCGTCTACAGCGGCGCTCTTCCCAACGCGCTGGAGCAGTACGGTCAGGCGCTCGTGGCCGCCGGATTCACCGCCATCGCGGCTCCCACGCCCGGCGAGACGGCGAGCACGGGCACGGCCACCACGGGGACGACGGATACCGCGACCACCACGGACACCAACACCACGGGCACCACCGGGACCACCGACTCCACGGGCACCACCGGGACCACCGACTCCACGGCGACCACGGGAACGGCGACCGGGACCACGGATGCGGCGGCCACGAGCACGACGGGGACCACCGGCACCACTGACGCGACAAGTACGACGGGTACCACTGGGACGACCACGACCGGAACGACCGATACCACCAGCACCACGGGCACCACCGGGACCACGACGACGGGCACGACCGACCCGGCGGCCAGCACGACCACAGGCACGACGGGCACCACGGGCACTACCAGCACCACGGGGTCCACGACGACCGGGGCGACGGGCACCACGGACGCCACCAGCACCACGGCAACGGGCACGACCACCGACGCCACGAGCACGACGGGCACCGCTGGCACGACCGGAACGACGGGCACCACGGATACCACCAGCACCACGGGGGCCGCCGGTTCCACGACGACCGGAACGACCGACACGGCGACGACCACCACGGACACCGCCAGCACGACGGGCACCACCGGGACGACCGACACGGCGGCCAGCACGACCACCACCGACGCCGCCAGTACGACGGCGACCGGAACGACGGACACCTCCACGACCGGGACGGCCACCGACACGGCGAGCACGGCCAGCACGACGGACACCGCGACCGCCGCAACCACGACGGCCACCACGACCGACGTGACGACCGCCGGCGCGCAAACCCTGTTCTTCGAGCGGAACGGCCAGCGCATCCGGGTCGAGGTGCGGCAGGTCCTCGGCTACACGACGGTCCTGATCACCCCCTCCTGAACCTCGGCCACACGGGGGACCAACTGCTTTCCGGCGGTTGGTCCTTTTCCTTTGTGCCCTCGGGCGGCCTCACGGCCAGGGAAAGGGAGGCGACGTGGCGGATGCAGCCCTCCACCCCCGCGTATGCTGAGCTACTCCCCACTCCGCCGACGCCCGGCGTCCCGCTATACTTGAACTGAGTTCAAAGTTTCGGGTCCCGCGCCCGCCCCCATCCGCCCGAGGAGAACGACTTGCTGCCGCTCGAACACAAAATCCTGTTCTTCGTCTTTGCCCTGATCGCCGGAAGCTTTGGCGCGTGGGGCTTCTACCGCCTGTTCCTCCGCATCCGTCGCGGCCAGGCCGCCACTGAGGCCCGCTGGAACAACCCCGTGGAGCGCGTGATGTACGCCCTCCGCACCACGCTGACGCAGGAGCGCACCTTTCGCCGACGCACATGGGTGAGCGTGCTGCACTCGTTCATCTTCTACGGCTTCGTGTACTACCTGCTCGTCAACATCGTGGACGGGCTGGAGGGGTTCATTCCCTTCCACATCTACAGCGACAATCCCCTCGGCGCGACGTACAACCTCCTCGCCGACGTGCTGAGCTTCCTCGTCCTCGTGGGCGTGGTGAGCCTCTTGATCCGCCGCCTGTTCCTGCCCAGCCGCCGCGACTTCCGGTTCACCGAGAAGACGCTGCTCCATCCTCTGTTGAAACAGGGCTACATCCTGCGCGACTCGCTCATCGTCTCGGGCTTCATCTTCTTCCACGTAGGCAGCCGAATCCTCGGCAACGCCGCGAAGATGGTGGAGGAGGCGCGCGACCTCGGGCGCTACGACGCCTTCCAGCCCCTCTCGTCGGCGCTGGGGGCGGCGCTGTTCGGCGGGCTGAGCGAGGGGGCCGTTCACGGCTGGCGCGTCGCCGGGTACTGGGGTGCCCTCGGCTCCATCCTCGCCTTCCTCGCGTACTTCCCCTTCTCCAAGCACATCCACATCTTCGCCGCGCCGCTGAAGTACGCCGTGCGGCGGCCCGTGCCCACCGGCGTCATCCCACCCATGAAGGGGTTGGAGGAGGCGATGGAGGCCGAGGAACCCAAACTCGGCGTGCAGAAGCTCGAAGACCTGGAGTGGCCCCGCCTGCTGGACGCCTACGCCTGTATCCAGTGCAACCGCTGCCAGGACGTGTGCCCGGCGAACGCCACGGGTAAGGCGCTCAGCCCCGCCGCGTTGGAGATCAACAAGCGCATGGAGCTGAACGTTATCGCGGCGCACCCCAGCCCCTTCACGCTCAAGCCCGCCGCCTTCGAATCGGGTGCCTCCACCGCCCACCCCCTCCTCGAATTCGCCATTAACGAGGAGTCGGTGTGGGCCTGCACGACCTGCGGCGCGTGTATGCAGGTCTGCCCCGTGCAGGACGAGCAGATGCTCGACATCATCGACATCCGCCGGCATCAGGTCATGGTCGCGGGCGAGTTCCCGCCGCAGCTTCAGACGGCCTTTCGCGGCATGGAGCGCGCGAGCAACCCCTGGGGCATCGCCCGCGACAAGCGGATGGAGTGGGCCGAGGGGTTGCGGGTGCCGACCATCGACGAGAACCCCGAACCCGATGTCATCTACTGGGTCGGCTGCGCGGCGAGCTACGACCCCGGCGCGCAGAAGGTGGCCCGCTCCTTCGTGCAACTCCTCGACAGGGCGGGCGTGAACTACGCCGTCCTCGGCAAGAAGGAGGCCTGCACGGGCGACTCGGCCCGGCGCTCGGGCAACGAGTTCCTGTTCCAGAGCCTCGCGCAGGAGAACGTGGAGACGTTGAACAGCGTGCGGCCCAGGCTCATCGTCGCCACCTGCCCCCACTGCATGAACGCCATCGGGAACGAGTACAGGCAGCTCGGGGGCGACTACGAGGTGATGCACCACACGCAGTACCTCGAAAACCTCGTCACGGCGGGCAGGTTGCCTCTCGCGCAACTCGAACAGTCCGTCACCTACCACGACCCCTGCTACCTGGGCCGTCACAACGGCGTGTACGACGCGCCGCGCACCCTGATCACGCGGATGGCGGGCGAGGTGCTGGAGCTGGAGCGTGCCCGCGACAACTCGTTTTGCTGCGGGGCGGGCGGCGCTCAGTTCTGGAAGGAGGAGGAGGAGGGCCGCGAGCGCGTGTCCGACAACCGCTTCCGCGAGATTCAGGCCCGGTTGGACGGGGCGACGCAGGCGGTGGCCGAGTACGAGCAGACGGGCAAGGTCGTGGCGGTGGGCTGTCCCTTCTGCAAGTCCATGATGAACTCCACGCCCGAGAAGGCGAAGCGCGACGACATCGTGGTGAAGGACGTGGCCGAGCTGATGCTGGAGAGCGTGCGGCGCGCGACGGGTGAACCCGTGGCCCCCGCCGCCGCGCCGGAGAGCACGTTGGAGGACTCGCCCGTGCCCACCGTGCCGATCACCGCGCAGCCCGTGGCCCGCAGCGGCGAGGCCCCCGCGCAGGGTGGCCCCGGTGCCGAGGTGGGCGAGACGGGCGCGGACGTGCTCAACGCCCAGCCCGGCAGCCCGGTCGGGAACGCGGACACCCAACCGGAGCCTCAGGCCGCCGCGCCCAGCCCGGTCACGTCCAGCCGGGAGGACTCCTCGCCGCGCAGGGCGTGGAAGCCGAAGGGGGGCGGGGACGATGTGGGGGCGACCAGCGGCCAGCCCCCAGCGGCCAGCGAGACGCCCGGCGGTCCGGCTCCGACTCGGAAGGCGTGGAAGCCGAGAGGCGGTGGCGACGACGTAAGCGCCGCGCCCGTGCCGCAGACGCCGAGCGAAGGGCCGTCCGTTCTCAGCGAGACGCCTGCCGCCGCTGCGCCCGCCCGCAAGGCCTGGAAGCCGAAGGCGAGCACAGACGACGTGAACCCCGTCCCCGTCACTCCCGAACCGCAGGCCGAAGCATCCAGCGCAGGAGAGGCGGCTCCTGCTCCGGCCCGCAAGGCGTGGAAGCCGAAAGAGGCAGCTCAGCCGAAAGCGCGGGCGAGCGAGGCCCCGTCCACGCCCGAACCCGCCGTCGCGTCTCCCACTCCCGATGCGCCCACCGAGCGCAAGATGTGGAGTCCGAAGGCTGCCACGACGCCCGTCCCGGAGGCGACCGCGCAACCCCAGCCCGAGACTCCCGCTCCCGTCATCGAAGCCGCACCCGCCACTCCACAACCCGGCGAGCGCAGGAAATGGGCGCAGAAAGCCGCCGCGAGTGCCGCGCCCGCCGAGCCTCCCGCCGCTCCGGTGGAGGTCGCACCTCCCACTCAAGCCTCTCCCGCATCCTCCGAGCGCCCCAAGTGGCAGCCGAAGGCGAAAGCGGGAGCGACTCCCCCAGTCGAAGCGGCTCCAACCCCTCAAGCCGAACCCGTGGAGGCCGAGGACTCCGGCACGGGCGGGCGCAAGAAGTGGGTGCCGAAGAAGAAGGACTGAGCCGGAGATTCCAGAACTGCGCCGTTCCTGCGGGGGCGGCGTGTTCTCCTGGTCCTCACCCCGCTTCCGCCCGCGCCCTATCCTCTGGCCCATGACCGTCGCCCCCGCACAAGACTTCCCGACCCGCCACCAGACCGCCGAGGAGGTGCGCGCCTTCTTCGACGCCCACCGCACCGTCCGGCGGTACAGGGACGTGGCGATGCCCGAGGACCACCTGAGCGCCATTCTCCACGCGGCGCAGCGGGCACCGACCGACGCGACGGCGCAGCTCTACTCGTTCATCCACCTCAGGAGCGCGGAGACGCGGCAGAAGGTCGCCGCCCTGACCACGAACGCGCATGTGGCCCAGGCGTCCGCGAGCTTCGTGATCTGCCTCGACGTTCACCGCACCCGCAGGCTGCTGGAGGTCGCCGGACACGCGCCGGGCGAGTGGCCCGCCGTCGCCGTCCATTTCGGCATCGGGGACGCCGTGCTCGCCGGGCAAAATACGCTCCTCGCCGCCGAGATGCTGGGGTATCAGGGCTGCTGGATCGGCGGCGTGCTGAACAATCTGGACGCCCTCATCACCGAACTGCGTCTGCCCGCCGGGGTGCTGCCCTTCGCCGCCCTGACCATCGGCGTGAGCGACGAGCAGGCACCCTATCGCCCCCGCCTGCCGCGCGAGCTGGTCATCCACGAGGACGCCTACCGCGAGCCGGGCGAGGCGGAGTTGCGCGCCGGGACCGAGGTCATGAATCCTATTGCGGCCAGAGGGGGACAGCCGGGCGACTGGGCGCGGCTGCTGCGGGCCTACTTCGGCGCGGGCGGCAGCATGGAGGAGCGGGAGCCGGGGCTGGTGGCGGCCCTCAAGCGGCAGGGGGTGTGGGCGGGGAAGGAGGAGTGAGGAGTAGGGATCGCGCGGGGAAGGAAATCCCCTGTGGCCTTTTCCCGACCGTCGCTCGTGCGGACGCCCGGAGGAACCCAGTGGTGGCGGAGAGGTGGGCGAATCACTCCTGGGCAACAGAGGAGTGGGCGGCCAACTCGGCGGGCGCAGCATCCCCCAGGCTGGGGCGCGGGCGGCGACAGGTGGACGGGTCCGCAGTCGGGCCGAGGGCGCGGCGCGGTGGTCTTCCGGCCACTTTCCAGCGGCCCGGTCCATGAGGTCGAGCTTGAACTCACGGCTGCGGGGGCGTCCGGGCACAGAGACACCTTCGCGGTCCGGTGGCCTGCAAGCGGACGGGGCGGCGGGCCTGGCCTCCTGGTCCGGCCCCAAGGGTTCGCTCCAGTATACTCCGCCCATGTCCGCCGCACCCCCCATCCCCATCCCCGGCGCGGGCGGCGTCGTGCTGGACGGCCTCGGGCGCGTGCTGCTCGTGCGTTACCGCAGCGGTGCCTGGGCCTTCCCGAAGGGCCACGTCGAACCCGGCGAGACCCTGGAGCAGACCGCCGTGCGCGAGGTCGCCGAGGAAACGGGCGTCACGGCGCGCATCCTCGCCCCCCTGCCGGGGACGCGCTACACCAACGACCGGGGGGAGACGCGCGTCATCTCCTGGTTCGCTATGCGCGCCGTCGGGGAGGCACCCACCACCCTGGAGGCCACCTTCACGGGGGGCGGCTTCTTCGCCCACGGCGAGGCGGCGGCCCTGCTCTCCTACCCCGAGGACCGGCGGCTGCTGGAGGCCGCGCTCGCCTCGGCCCCCCATCCTTCCTGACTTCCCCCTTCCCCCGGAGGCCCCCCATGCCGCTCTATGCCCTCGACGGCGCAATGCCCCAGCTCCACCCGACCGCCTTCCTCGCCCCCAGCGCCGACCTGATCGGGCGCGTGACGGTGGGAGAGGAGGCCAGCGTGTGGTTCGGCGTGGTCGCGCGGGGCGACCTCGAACCCATCCTCATCGGCCCGCGCTGCAACGTGCAGGACGGCGCGGTGCTCCACACCGACCCCAGCCACCCCTGCACGCTGGACTCCGACGTGACGGTGGGCCACCGGGCGGTCGTCCACGGGGCACATTGCGCGTCCGGCAGCCTCGTCGGAATGGGCGCGATCATGCTCAACGGCTCCAGCCTGGGCGCGGGGGCGGTCCTCGCGGCGGGGGCGCTGCTGCGCGAGGGCGAGCACGTGCCCGACGGGATGCTCGCCGTGGGGGTGCCCGCCCGCGTCGTCCGGCCCGTGGAGCGGATGGACAACGCCGCGCGCTACGTGGAGAATGCCGCCCGCTACCGCCGGGGTCTTGCTCTCGCGGAGAAGCTCGCATGACCCCGCCCGAGGAGTCCGGCGCGGAGGGACAGGGACGGCCCGCCCGCCGCCGTCAGGTCCACCTGCCCTCGGGGCCGCCCGTCGTGCCCCCGCCCGCCGAGCACACGGACGAGGAAGAGGACGGCGGCGAGATCATCCCCGAACTCACCCCGATGTTTCCGTCGGCGGAACCCTTCCTCGCCCGCTTCCTGCCGCAGGCCCCGGCCTCCTACTCGGGGCTGAACGCCCGCTTTTGCGACCTGCACGCCTTTCTCAAGTACCTGCACGAGGGGACGTGGTGCGGGTACCTGCACGCCACGCTGGGCGATCAGAGCGCCTTTGTCCTGCTGTACGAGGGCCGCACCGTCACCGCCGCCGCCGCCGGGGCCACGGGCGAGCAGGCGCTCGGCGAGTTGCTGCACCTCTACGAGCAGGGGGCGGCCCTGAGCGCCCACCCGCTGCCCGCCACCCTGGCCCACGTCCTGAGCGGCATCGGCTCGCGGGCGTGGAAGTTCAACCTCACGGAAGACTTCACGGGCCTGCACGCCCGGCCTACCGGGGCGATCTTCTACGCGGGGGGCCAGATCGTCGCCACCCTGCCCGCCACCCTGCCCTACGAGGGGGCCTTTCCCGCACCCCTGCGCCCGCAGACGCTGATCCTGCCGCGCAGCCTCGCCGGGTGGGCGCACCGCCAGTACGACCTGACCCTGCGCGGGCGCGACGCCGTGAACCCCATCACCGACGTGTACCTCACCTTCCGCGCCCGGCACGGAGCGGCGGGCCTGGCCTTCCTGCGTGCCCTGCGCGACGGCCTCTCGCCCGCCGAACACGCCCTGCGCGCCGACGCCGCCCTGCACGACCTGGAGCCGATGGTGCAGGAGTTCGTGAAGACGGGGTACGTGCGGGAGGGATGAGTGGCGTGTGGCGTGTCGCCTGTAGGGAAAAGAAAAGCGGGTGGGAGACGTGAACTACGCCGCCCACCCTTCTTTTCCACAAGCCACAAGCTACGAGCGACAAGCCCCAGGCCCTACCTCATCGTTCGCGGAAGCTCCTGCGTCGGCAACACCTTCTTCGGCTCGCGGAACTCGATGTTCTCCCACTCGCCCTCCTCGATGACCTCAAGGGCCGGGTTGAGGCGGCGGAAGTGGGCCACCACGTCCTGCACGAGGTCGTCCGGCGTGCTCGCCGCGCTCGTGATGCCGAGGGAGCGGACGCCCGTCAGGTCCAGCTCCGCGAGGTCGGCTGCCGTCTCCAGCCGCTCGGCCCGCCCGCAGGCTGAGCGGGCGAGTTCGAGGAGGCGCATCCCGTTGCTCGAATGGGTGCTCGTCAGCACGAGGAAGGCGTCCACCTGCCCCGCGATGGCCTTCACCGCGTCCTGGCGGTTCTTCGTGGCGTAGCACAGGTCCTCGCTCGGCGGCACGACCAACGCCGGAAAGCGGGCCCCCAGGATGTCCACCGTCCGCCGCGTGTCGTCCACGCTCAGGGTCGTCTGGGTGAGGACCACCACGCGCGACGGGTCGGGCACCGTGACCGTGTGCGGGTCGTGCAGCCCCTCACCTGTCTTACCCAGCACGCCGACGAGGATGGTGTGGTCGGGGGCCTCGCCGCGCGTGCCGATGACCTCCTGGTGGCGGGCGCTGTCGCCGATGAGGAGGATGGTGTAGCCCTCGCGGGCATACTTCTTGGCCTCGGTGTGGACCTTCGTGACGAGGGGGCAGGTCGCGTCGATGGTCGAGAGGCCCAGCGCCCGCGCCCGCTCGCGCACCGCCGGGCTGATGCCGTGCGCGGAAAATACGACCGTCTCACTCCCGGCGGGCAGCGCCGAGATGTCGTCCAGGCTCTCGACGAAGTGAACGTCGTGCTGCTCCTCCAGCCGCTCGACGACCGTGTGGTTGTGGACGATGGAGTGGTAGACCGTGACGGGCCGATCTTCCGTGCGGGCGGCCCTCTCCACCGCCCCGATCGCCATGACGACCCCGGCGCAGAAGCCGCGCGGCTTGGCAAGGTGGATGCGTTCAACCACGAGGGGACCCCAGCATGGCCCCATTCTAGGCGCGGCGCGGGGTGTGGGAAGTCCCGGTGGGGCGGCCAGCGGCCAGCTTCCAGTCGCCAGCAGAACGTCAGCCCTGTGTCTGGGCCTCCAGCACCTTGCGGATGATCCGAATCTGCCCCCGGTGGCTCACCTCGTCCTCCATGACATGAAACCAGGCCCAATGGTGGTTGGGATAGTCGAAGTCAGGCACCTGAAGGTTGGACGCCAGCCAGGTGTCGTCACGGCGGGCGAGTTCGGCGAGGGTGTCGGCGCGGGCGGCTTCCAAGTCGTCGAGGTAATGCCCAAGCTCAAAGCCCCGTACCCGCTCGCCCTCCTGCCCGAAGCTGATGGCTCCGCCGTAGACGGCCATTTCCCCCTTATCAAAGCCCCGGTTCTCGAAGCTCAGCCGCTGATACAGCCGGTCCACCGCCGCGATGTGCGCGAGCAGCATCCCGATGGAGTTGGAAAAGCCGGGCGGGATGGCGTCCAGTTCCTCCACACTCAGGCCACCGACCGCCTGAAGCGTTGTGAGACGGGCATAGTTCATCATGGCGACAAGGACGCCGATATGAGGCGTGTAGCCCGGCGCAGGTTCGATCAGACAGGTCTTTTTCCAATCCTCACGGCTGACGGTCATGCTCCAGGGTACGTTCCACCGGGGCGGGCTGAGGCGAAGGTGCCGACCCCGGTTCCACATTCCTCATCCACCACTCTTCCGGGACGGTGCGGCTGTGCTTTGCCCACAGGTCCTCGAAGCTCGCGTTCTGCTCGGCCACGGCTCCGGCGTCGGTGGTGGCGAGCATGGCCTCGTTGAGTCCCAGCGGTCCCCACGCTGAGAAGTGGAGGTTCATGCTGCCCGCCAGCACCATACGGCGGTCCACGGTCATCGCCTTCGTGTGCATGGGATGGGTGACGTAACGGGCCTCGAAGCGGCCTTCCAGCCCCCGCCGCCGGGCCTCCCGCCGCATCAGGGCGACACCGCTGCGGTTCGCCGCCCGGTCGATGCCGTAGTCCACCATCAGCGCGCGGACCTTCACGCCGCGCCCCATCGCGTCCAGCACGGCGCGGAGGTAGACAGGCCAGCGGCTCACCGGGCAGTCCTCCGGGTTGAGGTAGGCGTACCAGCAGCCCAGCGACGGGGTGAACTGCGCCTGCATCAGGTCGAGACTCTGCCGCGCCTCCCCGAAGAGTGCGAGCGTCGCCCGGTCGGCCTGGTCGAAACCGGGACGGCGGTAGAGCAGGAAGGCCCGCGCCGCGCCGGTCGTCTCCGGTTGTGGCGGGAGGGCGGGGTGGCCGAACTCCTCGGGTGAACCCAGCGTGCAGAGGCGGGCCACGTCGTCCGCGCCCGTCCCCTCCGGGCAGCGCACCTGCCGCGAGTGCCGCCACAGGTCGTCGAACACGGCCATCCCGTCCCGCGCCACCGGGCCGCGCACCCGCAGGCCGAGGTCGTGCAGGTCGCCCCCGCCCGGCGCTGAACTCGGCAGGTGCCAGACGGTGTAGTTGTACCCGGCCACCGTGAGGTCCTGCCCGTCGATGACGTGGAGCTTGACGTGGTTGTGCGGGAAGTAGCGGTAGTTGACGACGCCGAGGTGCCAGCCCACATCCGCGTCGCCCAGCGGCACGCCCAGCCGCGTGAGGTCACGCACGAGGTCGAGGGCCTGGGTCGCCCCGTCCGCCCGCGCCAGGTCGGGAAAGCCGCCGAGCGCCACCCGCACCGTCATTCCCTGAGGGTAGGCGGCGGGGTTGGCCCGCACCCGCCCGTACAGGTCCCGCACGGCGAGGGCGAGGGTCCAGCCGGGCCGCCCCTCCCCGCCGTGCCACTCCATGCTGGCGAGCAGCACCTCCGCGCGGGCGTTCCGCACCTGCTCCGCCGTCACGTCGAAGGCGTCGGGCTGGCCGGGTGCGCCCGGCGTCCGCAGGTAGCCCAGCGCCGTGTTGCCGCACGAGTGGTCGGGCCGCCCGTCCTCGGTCGTCACCCGCCATAGGGCGAGTTCGAGGGGGTCGGTGGGTGCCGGGCAAATCAGGCCGGAGGGCGCGGGGGGCTTCGGGGGGCCGAGCAGGAAGGGAAACTCCGGGCCGACTGCGCCCGCGCCGCTTCCCAGTCCGGCGAGTAACAGGGCGAGGGGAAGCGTCCAGCGGCGGGGGCGAGGGGCGGGGGCGGCCATCTCCCGGCAGGATAGGGTCCTTTTCCGCGCGGTGAGAGTGAGTTTGCTGACGGGCGCTTGGGGATGGGGGGGTGAGGTGTGGGGGTGAAGTGCGGCCCACACGGCCCTTCCGGAAGCCAGAGTAGGTCTCGGCTGCCTCTCCTCGACTGGGAATACGAGTGACCGAAGGAAGACGGGACGCTCCTGCGCTGGCTCCGCGTCGCCCGACGACGCAAGCGTGGGGAACGACGGGGAATGCAGGGGAATCGTCGCTGCCGGGGATTGGGGAGCCCCGCCCCTCTTGCAACCCACGCCCGACCTCAAGCCCATGACTCCCGACCTCCCACCTCCCTGTCACCTTCCACCCTCTGCCATAGTGGGCCGCATGATCTCTTCCGACCCCGACCCCCGGACCCTCACCGCGCTGGGTGTGGCTGGGGCGCTGGAGGCGGCGAGCGTGCCACGGGCCACCGCCGACACCCTCTCCGGCCTGAGCGCCCACCCCGACGCTCGGGTGCGGGCGCGGGTGGCCGCCCACCCCAACACGCCCGTGGAGGTGCTGGGCCTGCTCGCCGCCGCCTTTCCGCGCGAGGTGCTGGGCAATCCCGGCCTGCCGCTGATGCGCCTCGCCCGCCCGAATCTCCTCGGCGTCTTCCCGGCGGAGGGCATGACCGCGCTGCTCTCCCTGCCCGAGGTGCCCGGCTGGGTGCTGGACGGCGCGTCCCGGCACGAGGACTTCGGCGTGCGGGCGGCGCTGGCGGCCCGTCCCGGCCTGGGGGCGGCGCGGGTGGAGGGGCTGGCAGGTGACGCCGGGTGGCAGGTGCGCGAGGCGGTGGCAAAACGGCCCGAGTTGCCCGAACCCCTTATCCGGCAACTCGCGGCGGACGACGACTACGACGTGCGGAAGGCGGTGGCCGCCCGCCCCGACCTGCCCGGCGACGTGCTGCGGACGCTCGTGACGGACCCTCACGGCATCGTCCGGGCCTCGGTGGCGCGGCGGCTGGACCTGCCGCTGGACTGCATGCTCACCCTCGGCGCGGACGAGGACCCCGACGTGCTGGCGACCCTCGCCCGGCGGGTGGACCTGCCCCGGAACGTGCGCGAGTGGCTGTCGGGCCACGAGAACCCCCTCGTCCGGGCGGCGGCGTTGCAGGCGTGGCGGGTGCCCACCACGTGGCTGGAGCGTGCCGAACACGACGCCGACCCCGACGTGCGCGCCGCCCTCGCCCGCCGCCCGGACGCCTTCCCGGACCTCCTGACCCGCCTCGCCGCCGACGAGTCTGAGACGGTGCGCCGCGCCGTGCTGGAGCGGGGCGACCTCCCCGAGGAGGCGGTGCTGTCGCTGGCCCGCTCTCCCGAGCAGGACATCCGCCTCCACGTGGCGAGCGCCGAGGGGCTGGCCCCCGCCGTGCTGGACGCGCTGTTGCTGGATGCCGACACCGCCGTCCGCACCGTCCTCGCCGTGCGGCCCGACCTCGGCCAGGGGCGTCTGGCCCGCCTCGCCGCCGACCCCGACCCCGAGGTGCGCCGCGCCGTCGCCTACGCGGAGACGCCGGGGGACGCGGTGCTGGCGCAACTCGCCGCCGATCCGAATGCCGGGGTGCGCCGCGCCGTCGCCGGGCACCCGCACCTTCCTTCTGCCCTGCTCCCGACGCTGGCCGACGACCCCGATGACGGCGTGCGGTTGAGTGTGGCCGCGCGCAACGATCTGCCGGGGGAGGTACGCGAGGGGCTGGGCCGGGACCGGGACGAGAGCGTGCGGGCGGAGGCGGAACGCGGGGGGCACTCCGTCTGAGGCGAGAGGGGCATCAGGCCCACTGGACCGTCCGCGCTTCCCTCTCGCCGTGGTTCCGACCCTGCTGCGGGGGCTGAGGCTCCGCCAAACGTCAGACGCCATACCCCTGTTCGCCGCGCCATACTTCCCCCGTGACCGACATCCGCATTCCCCTCGGCGGCCTCAAGTTCAGCGTCCGCGTCGCCATCCTGTGCGTGCGGGGGGACAGGCTGCTCGTGAATACGGTCCGGGGCCTCGGCTTCGGCTTCCTGCCGGGCGGTGCCCTGAGTGTGGAGGAGGACGCCGCGAGCTGCGCCGCCCGCGAGTGGCTGGAGGAAACGGGCACCCCGCCCGGCCCGCTGCGCCTCGTCGGCGTGCTGGAGAACTTCTTCGGTCCACCCGAGAAGCGGCAGCACGAGATCGGCTTCTACTTCCGCATGGAGGCCCCGCCCGAGTTGCCCGAAGAACCGTTCACCGTGCTCGACAATGCCGACGTGACGTGCGAGTGGATACCGCTCGCGGACCTTGCGACCCTCCCCGTCTACCCGCTCGCGGTGGCCGAGTTCCTGAGCGCCGGGACGGGGGAGGTGCGGCATCTGGTGGAACGGGGGTGAGGCTGTTCCGTCTCACAACCTCCGGCTCTTTCCTTGCCATAAGGAGCTTTTGAATAGAAGATGACGTGCGAGTCCTTCTGATCGTGACTAATAGTTACAGCTTATCTTCCGGCTCAAAGACAAATAGATGAGTGTACGTCGAGTTTCAAGATGAAAAGTACACCCTGTTGCAAGCTTTGATAGATTGGTTCATGCCAACTCAACTGCTTTGCTTCGATCAAATTTAAACTCCCTCCGACAAGACCCGACTCCATCCTTTTGGACGGAAACCGTTGGATGAAGGCTCATACAACCTAACCAAGTCCAACTCTTTGGCTATGATTCCAACTTTCGTCCGACAGAGGAATTAGAAGTTGATCTCGATCAGCTCTTAAATCTACTTGATAGAATTGACAAACTCGCCAAAGCTTACGGAGAACTAACATAAGAGCTTTGGAATTGGGCTGAGCCGTCACCACTGGAACTGTCATTCGTGCTTCGTCAAATTCGCAAACTTCACGAGCAGCTTCTTCGTGCCAGCCGACGGGAAATGCACCGTCACTTCCTGGCGCTCGCCCATGCCCGCCACCGCGAGGACCTGCCCCTCCCCGAACTTGGGGTGTGAGACCTTCTCGCCACCCCGGTAGGCCATGCCCCCCGTCATCGGGCTGGTGTTCTTGACGGCGCTGGGCGTGACCCGGCCCGGCGTGGACGGGCGGAAGTCCTTCCACGTCTTCGCGCGGTAGTCCACGACCTGCCCGTAGGGGTCCACCGTGTCGAAGTCGCCCTCGATCTCCTCCAGAAAACGGCTGTCCTCGGTGCTGTTCGTCTTGCCGAACTGCATCCGGTTCTGCGCGGCGGTGAGGAACAACCTCTCCATCGCCCGCGTGATACCGACGTAGAAGAGTCGCCGCTCCTCCTCGATGCCGCCCGCCTCCAGCAGCGAGTTTTTGCTGGGGAGCAGGCCCTCCTCCGTGCCCACGATAAAGACGACCGGGAACTCCAGCCCCTTCGCGTTGTGCAGGGTCATCAGGGTCACGGCGTCTTCCGGCACGTCCCTGTTCTCCTGTTTCGCCCGCATGTCGTCCACGCTGGAGAGCAGGGCGGCGTCATCGAGGAAGTCCCCGATGGTGCCCTCGTTCGTCTGCGACCACTCCTCGGCGGCGTTGACGAGTTCGTCGAGGTTCTCCATCCGCACCTGCCCCTCCTGTCCTTCCTGGCGCAGCAGGTCGAGGTAGCCGCTCGTCTCGATCACGAAGCGCAGGAACGGCGCGGGGAGGTAGTTGTCGGCGGCCTCTTGCATCCCGTGCATGAGTTCGGCGAACTCCACCGCCTTCTGCCCACCCCGCTCCAGAACGTTGCGCTCGACAGCGTTCGCGCACGCGGTCAGGATGGACGTGCCGTTCACCCGCGCCCACTCCATCAGCCGCTCCAGCGCCGTGTCGCCGATGCCGCGCCGGGGCCGCCCGATGATGCGGCGCAGGGCCACGTCGTCGTCCGGGTTGATGGCGAGGCGGGCGTAGGCGAGGATGTCCCGAATCTCCCGGCGGTCGTAGAAGCCCACGCCGCCCACGATCTTGGCGGGAATCTGCACCCGCCGCAGCGACTCCTCCATCACGCGGGACTGCGCGTTCGTGCGGTACAGGATCGCCATCTCCGCGAAGGGCCGCCCCTCGCCGTGCAGCCGCGTCAGCCACTCGGCCACGAAGTCGCCCTCCGCCCGGTGGTCCGTCGCCCGGTGGAACATGACGGGGTGCCCGTCCTCCTTGACGGCGCGCAACGTTTTTTCAAGGCGCTCGGCATTGTTCTCGATGAGCTTGTTGGCAATGTTGAGAACGCGCGCACTCGAACGGTAGTTGTGTTCGAGCATATAGACTTTGGCGTCGGGGTAATCCTTTTGGAAGTCGAGGATGTTCTGAATATCGGCACCACGGAACTTGTAGATGCTGTTATGAACGAGGACACCGCCAGCGACATAGGTATGGGTGGGTGAGACGGTGAGGTCGTACACGGGACCGTCGTAAGTTTCCTGACCGGCACTTTCCACGGTCGCCTCGCGCAGTTGCCCGGCTTCCTGCACGAGGACGCGCATTCCGGGGTGCAGGTGCGAGAGGGGGAGGAAGGTGTACATCCGCCCGTCCACCACGGCTTTGCGTTGCAACTCCAGCCCGCCGTCGCGCGCCACCTGCCCGGCATACTCCAGAGCCTCGGTGTAATCCTTGCGGCTGACCTCCAGTCGGTAGCCGCCGCGCCCGTTCGTGCGGACGGGATGCCCGGCCTGGGTGAGGCGTTCAGCCACGTCTGCGCGGTTGCTGCTCCACTGGACGCGGTGGTAGCCGACCAGACCGCTCCGATGGTCGGAGTACATGATCAGGTTCACGCTCTGCCGCCGCAGTCCGTTCTGCGGGCGATGGTGGGGGAAGTCGGGGTGGAGGTGGAGATCGGCCATGAGCCGCCGGGCCGCGCCCGCCGTGTCCAGTTCGGAGAAAAGGCGGGCGAGGTGCGTTTCGCTCAGGGCGAGATTCCGACCGACCCCGTGGAAGAGAGCGGTCGGCAGGCCGTAGCGGGCGGCGTACAGCGCCTCCCAGTACGCGGCGTCGGCCCGTGACTCACATACCCGCAGCACCCACACCTTGTCCCCGTTCTCCTGATTGAGCCGCACACGGTAGCCATAGTCGGTCTTGCCCTCGCTGTTCTGCCGCGCGCCGACTGTGAGGCCGACGCGGTAGCCCCGGTCCTCGCGGTACATCAGGTAGACGTACCATTGGCCCGCCATCGGCTCATGCCGCGCGAGAACGACGTGGTGAGGCGTGCCGCGCAGGGTGCGCCCACCTGCCGAAACTCTCCACAGCGGCCCAGCCGAATGACCACGCTTGACGTGGGTGACGCGGGCAGGCACGAGGTTCTCTCCCCCACCCGTGCCGCACACGAGGTCGCCCTCCGCGATTTCCTCGATGGACCGTTCCCCCTGCGGCGTACAGACGAGCGTGCCGGGCGGGAGACACTGATCGGGGTCCCCGACAACAAGCAGATTCCGGTCCCGATTAGCAAGTAACCTTGTCAATTCATACTGCGCCTTGTTCGTATCCTGATACTCGTCCACGTGAATGAAGCGGGCGCGGTCCTGCACCCGGTCGAGGACGCCGGGAACTTCCTGAAACAAGCGCACCGTCTCGGTGATGAGGTCGCCGAAATCGATGGCGTTCTGGCCCTTCTTCCGCGATTCGTAGCGGCGGTAGACCTCGGCGGCGGACTCGCGCGGGATGCCGCTGATATACAGTTCCTGGCTGCGGGCGAGGTCGTCGGGCGTGAGCAGGTTGCTCTTGGCGCGGTCGAGGATGCCGCGCAGGGTGCGTGGGTTCGTCTCCGGGCCGATGCCGGGCACGCTGCCCATGACCTCCTTGAGAATGTCCATCTGGTCGTCGTCGTCGTAGATGACGAAGCCGCGCCGCAAGCCGATGTGCTCGCCGTAGGCCCGCAGGATGCGGACGCCCGCGCTGTGGAAGGTGCTCATCCACAGGCGGTCCGCGCCACTGACCAGATGCTTGGCCCGCTCGCGCATCTCGGCGGCGGCCTTGTTCGTGAAGGTCACGGCCAGAATCTCGCCGGGGTCCACGCCGTAATGTCCGATCAGGTGAGCGATGCGGTAGACGAGCGTGCGGGTCTTGCCGCTGCCCGCCCCGGCGATCACGAGCGCGGGGCCGGTGAAGTGGTCGGCGGCCTGCGCCTGATTCTCGTTGAGTTGTGAAAGAAGGTCCGGCGCGGAAGTCACCGGGGCAGTCTAGCAGGGGCTGTTACGTTGGGGACGTAACAGCTCGGGGTGGAATCGTTTGGATGGGGTCAGCCCTCCCTCCATCTCTATCCTGGTCGCGTTGTACGTTCGGGCCGGTTCCCACTTCACCCCCACACAGGCCCGGACTTCTCTTGGAGGGCGAAGGCAGAGGAGGAACTGTCCTGGTTTCAAGGGCACCTCGCTTCCACTCCAGAAGGAGCGGAGGCTGAGCGCGGATACCTTCATCGCAGGTCCGCCCGTACAGATGGCCCCGGAGTCCTGTCTTCGGCGCAAGACGAACGCCCCCCCGTCCTTCCCCCGACTGGCGATTGGCGACCTCCTGTCCCCTTCCCGGTGCCAGGTTTCGCCGCGCCTAACCCTGTTAGCCTCACCCCATGAACCGCACGACGCGAATCGCGCTGGGGAGCGTGGTGGTGGCCGCCGTCGTGCTGGCTCTGAAGTTCCTCGCCTACGCCCTCACGGGCAGCGTGGCGCTGTACTCCGACGCGCTGGAGAGTGTGATCAACGTGGCCGCCGCCGTCGCCGCGCTCGTGGCGCTGAGTGTGGCGGCGCGGCCCGCCGACGCCAACCACCCCTACGGCCACACGAAGGCCGAGTATTTCAGCGCGGTGGCCGAGGGCGTCCTGATCGTCCTCGCCGCCGTCTCCATCCTGCTGGAGGCCGTGCCCGCCCTGCTGCGGCCCGAGGCAGTGGACGCACCCCTCCCCGGCCTGCTCGTCAACCTCGGCGCGAGCGTGCTCAACGGGCTGTGGGCGGGGGTGCTTCTGCGCGAGGGCCGTGCCCGGCGTTCCCCCGCCCTCCTCGCCGACGGGCGGCACGTCCTGAGCGATGTGGTGACGAGCGCGGGCGTCCTCGTCGGCGTGGTCCTCGCCGGAGTCACGGGCTGGGCGGTGCTGGACCCCCTGCTCGCCGTCCTCGTGGCGCTGAACATCCTGTGGAGTGGCTGGAGCCTGATGCGCGACTCCGTGGGCGGGCTGATGGACGCCGCCGCCGACCCCGCCACCACCGCCCGCTTACGCCAATTGATGAGCGAGCACGCGGAGGGGGCGCTGGAAATCCATGACGTGCGGACGAGACACGCGGGCCGCGTGACTTTCGTGGAGTTCCACCTCGTCGTCCCCGGCCAGATGACGGTGGAGGAGGCGCACCTGATCTGCGACCGCCTGGAGGACGCCATCAAGGCCGAGCTGGAGGGCGCGAACGTGACGATTCACGTGGAGCCGCAGGAGAAGGCGAAGCATCACGGAGTGCTGGTGCTGTGAGGGAGCGGCCAGCGGCCAGCTTCCAGCCGCCAGCAAAAGACAAGAGAAAGCGGGCCGGGGACTTGGATTCCCGGCCCGCTCACCTGTCCTCTTTCTACCTCAGCTCATGCCCTCGCTCATCGTCTGGGTGTCGCCCATCTGGTCTTCGGGGCTGAAGGTCATGCACTGGGCCATCTGCCCGCTGAAGCCCACTTCGATCTGGCCCGCCATGCACTGCTCGTTCTCGTTGTAGCGGCAGTTGGTGGCATCACACCGGCTCACGACGCTCTGCTGTCCACCGCCCTGCATTCCCATTCCAGACATGTCGTTCATAGTTCGTCCTCCTGCCCAAAGGATGCACCGGGGCGGGGAGGAGGAACGTAGCCCACCCCTCTAAATGAAGACTGGCACACAATCCTGACTGTTCCGGGTGGGATTCTTCTTCCCGTTCCAACTCTTCAGTTCAGGAGGCTGCCCCGGATACCCTGCGCGCACGCGACGCGGTGGGCGACGGCCTGGGCGTCCAGCGTGCCGTGTTCGCGCAGGCCGACGGCGACGACCTCCACCTCGGCCCACGAGCGGCGCAGCAGGGCGCGGGCGCGGGCCTCCAGCACGGCGAGTTGCGCGTCCAATACCTCCAGCTCCTCGGGGTCGCGCAGGGTGGAGGCGAGGAGGGCGCGGGCGTCACGCTCCGGGGTGCCCACCTCCGCCCCGTCCACGAAGTTCAGCAGCCGGGCCATCGCCGCCCGCGCCAGCGCGACGAGGGCAACCTCCTCCCGCAGCCCACGGTTCAGGGCGAGCGCCTGCGGGTCGGGGGCAAGCGCGTAGGTCACGCCCGGCGTTTCCCCCAGGGTCACTGCCGCCAGCCGCAGCGGCGCGCGGGGGTGCAGGTGGGCCAGCACCGCCTCCGCCGCCAGCAGCAGCGAGACGGCGCGGGGATCGTTGGAGACGGGGGCAGTCGCGGTATGGGGAGCAGGGAGGGGTCTGGTCATAATCCTGAGTCCGAGGGTCAGGTTAAGGGATGGTGACGGCTGAGGCAAGGACGGAAGTCAGACAGGGTGTGACCGGGTGGGGAACGAGGGGCGGGGTCAGGGGCAGGTGTCGCGGGCGTCAAACTGGAAGCCGGAGCGGAACTCTCGCCCGTCGAACCGCCTTTTAGAACAGACGAGCTTCCCAGCGGCGTTCATCCGGCTTGTCGTGACCACCCCGGCGAATCCGGTAAAAATGTCCATTCCGCCCCGCTCCACGGGCAGCACGCCGGACGCGGTGCGAAGGGGGATGCCGAGTGCGCGTTCCACGTTCCCACCCAGCTTCGACGCCTGCTCCCCCACTTGGGGATGGGCACCGCACCACACGAGCCGGGCCACCCCCCTCCTGATCTGATAGGCGCGGCCCTGATAGCCCTCCTGCACGTAGACACGATCCGCCCGTTCCACTGGGAAGGCGATCACGTCCGTCTTCACGTCCCAGTTGACCGGGCCACAGCGTTCCAACGTCTGTGGGTGTACCTCAGCGTGGCGGCGGATGGCGTCCAAACTGGCCTGCCGCTGCCCCACCAGCGAGGGCGAGGCGGACGCGAGGGCGAACCCAAGCACTCCCGTTGTCACAACACACTTGAACAGCATGGGGCAGGCTATCCACCCCGGCTGAACCTGTCCTGAAGGGCCAGCCTCTCCCTTCCTCCCCTACACGTCCAGGTCGCCGCGCGGCTTGCGGAACTTCTCCCGCAGGAACCGCTGGTGAGTCAGCAACTCCTGCCCGCCGGAGCGCAGGGCCGTGCCGAGGATGTCCTGCACGGCGTCGAGCAGGATGTCCAGTTGCTCCCGCAACAGGTCGCGGCCCGTCTTGCCGTCCTCCAGCGGCTGGGTGTTCGCCAGCGTGGGCGGGAGCTTGAGGTAGCCCTGCACGGCGGTCGGCGCGTACTCGTCGCGGATGGCGCGGGCGAGGTATGCCGTCTCGCCGCCCTCCTGCCCCACGGCCTTCAGGTGCGTCAGGGCCTCGCGGACCCGCAGGTCGAGCGCCGCCAGTTGCGCGCGGGCCTCCCCTGGCAGCCGCTCGTCACGCACGAAGGTGGCGAGGGGCGCGGGTTCTTGCAAGGGTGCCTGCTGGGTCTTCGCCTGAGTCGGGCGAGCGCCCACGGGTACCAGTTCGCGTTCCTTACCCTTGCCACCGAAGGTCCCGAGGGGCAGACCCTCCGCCGCCTCGGGCAGAGCGGTCACCGCGCCCGACTCCAGCGCCCCCGGTCGTCTGGTCCCCGCCGTGGCCTGAAATGCCGCCGTGAACAGCCAGATCATGCCCATCACCATCAGGGGGAAGATCAGCCAGCTCGCGCCCAGCGTCATGAAGAACAGGGCACCGACGAGGCCCACGAGCAGGCTCGGCCAGGACCGCCGCCACTTGTGGAAGGCCCGCGAGCCAAAGAAGCCCAACAGCATCCCCGACGCCGGGTGAACGATCCAGTCGGCCCCCAGCACCGCCAACAGCCCGACCAGCACGACACACACCGCCACGAGCCGCCACTCCCTCCCACGCGGCGAGAAGATCACCGAGGCGTAGAAGGCCAGCGCCAACCCCGCCAGCGGATGCACCACCCAGCTGAGTTCCCCTAACGCTTCCATCGCCGCTCTCCCCTCCCGAACCGTTGTGCGAGTGTGAAGTTGAACATGGTCCACGCTACGCCTTTGGGCGGGCCGGAGTTCCCCGACGGGGGGTGTGGTGTGGACAGGGGCCGGGTGGAGGTGGTGCCAGCAACCAGCAGACAGCGGCCAGCAAAGAAAAGAAGAGGAGGCCGAAGCACCCGGCTCCGACCCCTCTTACCGCTGACATGGAAACCTCCGGGGCGGCCCGGAGGTTCGTTCGCTTCTCGCTCCGCTCGGCCCTGACGGGCGGCGATTACTTCCTGAAGCTCGGGTTCAGCACCTTCTTCCGCAGTCGGATGCTCTGCGGCGTCAGCTCCACGAGTTCGTCGTCGGAGATGTACTCCAGCGCGTCTTCGAGGCTCAGGCGCTTGGGCGGCGTGAGGGTCAGGGCCTCGTCGGCTCCCGCCGAGCGCACGTTCGTCAGCTTCTTGTTCTTGCAGACGTTGACGTTCATGTCCTGCTCGCGGGCGTTCTCGCCGACGATCATGCCCACGTACACGTCCTGGCTGGGGTCGATGAAGAACGAGCCACGGTCCTGCAACTTGAAGATGGAGTAGGCGAAGGCCACGCCGTCCTCCATGCTGACGAGCGAGCCGTTCTGACGGGTCTTGAGGTCCCCGGCCCACGGCGCGTAGCCGTCGAAGATGTGGCTCATGATGCCCTCACCCTGGGTCATGGACAGGAACTGCGTGCGGAAGCCGAACAGCGCCCGCGAGGGAATCTTGAACTCCACCCGCACGCGGCTGCCCTGCGGCTCCATGTTCACCATCTGGCCCTTGCGCCCGCCCAGCACGCCGATCACGGTGCTGGAGTGGTACTCGGGCACGTCGATGACCAGGTGCTCGACCGGCTCGTGCTTCACGCCGTCGATCTCGCGCGTGATGACCTGCGGGGCACCGACCTGCACCTCGTAGCCCTCGCGGCGCATGGTCTCCAGCAGGATCGAGAGGTGCAGCTCGCCGCGCCCGGAGACCTTGAACTCGTCGGGGCGAATCTCCTCGACCTTGAGCGACACGTTGGTCATGACCTCGCGCTTGAGGCGGTCGTTGAGGTGGCGGGAGGTGACGTACTTGCCTTCCTTGCCCGCGAAGGGGGAGGTGTTAGGCTGGAAGACCATCGAGACGGTCGGCTCGTCCACCGTGATGATGGGCAGCGCCTCGGGGTCGGCGAGGTCGGCCACCGTCTCCCCGATCTGCGCGTCCTCGATGCCCGCCAGCGCCACGATGTCCCCGGCCCCCACCTCGTCCACCTCGATGCGGCGCAGGCCGAGGTGCGTGAAGGGCTGCACGACGCGCGTTTTCGTCATCGTGCCGTCCTTGTGCATGAGCTGGACGAACTCGCCCTTCCTGAGCTTGCCCCGCTGCACCCGTCCCAGCACGATGCGGCCCAGGTACTCGGAGTAGTCGAGGTTGGTCACGAGCATCTGGAAGGGGGCGTCCAGGTCCACCTTCGGGGCAGGAATCTCCTTGAGCACCATGTCGAACAGCTCGTGCATGTCGTCCTGCGGCTGGTCGAGGTCGCGGTACGCCTTGCCCTCACGCGCGACCGCGTACAGGATCGGGAAGTCGAGCTGGTCGTCGTTCGCGCCGAGTTCGGCCATCAGGTCGAAGGTGAGGTTGACGACCTCCTCGGGCCGCGCGTCCCCCCGGTCGATCTTGTTGACGACCACGATGGGCTTGAGGCCGAGTTCGATGGCCTTGCGGAGCACGAAGCGGGTCTGGGGCATCGGCCCCTCCGCCGCGTCCACGAGGACGAGCGCGCCGTCCACCATGCCGAGGACGCGCTCCACCTCACCGCCGAAGTCCGCGTGGCCGGGCGTGTCCACGATGTTGATCTTGACGCCCCCGTATTCCACCGCCGTGTTCTTGGCGAGGATGGTGATGCCGCGTTCCTTTTCGAGGTCGTTGGAGTCCATCGCCCGCTCGGCGATTTCCTCGCCGTGGCCGAGCTTCAAGGTCTGCTTGAGCATGCCGTCCACGAGCGTGGTCTTGCCGTGGTCGACGTGCGCGATGATGGCGATGTTGCGGTATTCCATTTCAGCTCCCTTGGTCGGAGCTGCTAGCTCTCAGCATTCAGCCTTTAGCTCTCAGCCCGTCTTGGCAAAAAAAAGCCCGCCTCACATCCTCTGTGGGCGGGACACCCAAACGTGGATTCTAGCAGATCGGGTGGGGAAAGGGTCAGGAAAAGGTCACGGTGGAGTCAGGCACCGGGCACCAGCGGCACCCACGTCCAGCCGCCCACGTCATGCCGTCCGGCGTTCAGGGCAGCCTGCCGCGCTCCCCAATTCTCCCCGTGGATAGTGCCCGAGAGGACGCGCCCGTCGTCGGGCAAGTGGCGGGCGAGCAGCGTCGAGAGGTGGGGGCCGAGGCCGTGGCCGCGTGCGTGTGGGGCAAGCAGCAACTCCTGAACCGAGTACGCGGGAAGGCCACGCTTGGCCTTGGCAAGTGCCCCGACGTAGCCGCTCCAACGGTTCCTCCAAATCACATCAAACAGGGTACCTGCATAAATCAACAGTTGCAGATGCTCCTCGTCCTCGATCTGGGCCTGCCCGACATGCTCAGGATGCTCGGCGTCCACAGCGGCGTAGGCAGCCACAGCATCGGCGTAGTGGGCGAGGTCGCGGGTGGGAATCAGGGTCAGATCGGCGGGCATCTCACGCCAACGCAATTCGGAGAGGGGAGCGGCGAGTACACGCATGTCGGGGCGGGCATTGGGCAACTCCGCCGTCCATCCGTCCAGCGCCTCCGCACTCCACATCCGCAGCCGTCCGGGTCGAAAGGCACCGTACAAGTCCAACCCGGCACGCAGCAGTGCCGGGAGGTCATCGAAAGTCAGAGGGCGCGAGGTCACGCTGGCATCCACGAAGGGCTTGTCCCGGTCCAGCCCCTCGAAGCGGATGGAGAGCATGGCGCTCAGGTTCAGTCCCACCTCCACCCAGCGGTTCAGAAACGCCTCTGGGGGTTGCCCCACGTTCAGAAACTCGGCCCGCTGCCCCGCCAGGTCGAGGTCGGTGGCGAGTTGCAGGTCGAAGGCGTGCTCTTCGGCCAGCAGCGCGAGGCGCGTCGTGTCATCCACCCAGGCGCGCGTGAGGGGATGCTGCACGGCGAGCGCAAAGGCGGCGAGTTCGGCAGGAGTCGGCAGGGTTGACATTCGCCCCAGGCTAGGACCTGTCTGGAGCGCAGGCATCGGCCATCTGGCCGGGCGACTCTGCTACGCTGTCAGGAACCTAACGAGCGTTCGTTCTCCTCCCGAGGTGCCCACATGAAGACCAAGAACGAGTGGATGAGGAGCGTCTATCTCCCCGCCGCGCAGAAGTTTCCCGAGCGCAAATACAACTTCAAGAACCTGTCCGACATGGACCCCGAGCCGATCTACACGGCGGACGACCTGGGGGACTGGGACGCCGAGCGCGACCTGGGCTACCCCGGCGAGTTTCCTTACACGCGTGGGGTGCAGCCCTCCGTCTATCGCGGCAAGCTGTGGACCATGCGGATGTTCGCGGGCTTCGGAAGCGCCGAGCAGACGAACGAACGCTTCCACGCGCTGCTGCGGGCCGGGCAGACGGGCTTATCGACCGCCTTCGACCTCCCGACGCTGATGGGCTACGACTCCGACCACCCCTTCAGCAAGGGTGAGGTCGGCAAGTGCGGCGTGGCGGTGAGCAGCCTCGCGGACATGGAAATCCTGTTCCGGGGCATCGACCCCGAGCAGGTCACGACCTCCATGACGATCAACTCGCCCGCCAACGCGATCTGGGCCATGTACATCGCCAACGCGCAAAAGCAGGGCAAGGACCTGTCGCGGATCGGCGGCACCATTCAGAACGACATCCTCAAGGAGTTCATCGCGCAGAAGGAGTTCATCTTCCCGCCCTCCCCCTCCGTGAAGCTCGTGATCGACACCTTCGAGTGGGGGCCGCACGTGGTGCCCAAGTTCAACTTCATCTCGGTGAGCGGCTACCACATCCGCGAGGCGGGGGCGACGGGCGTGCAGGAACTCGCCTTCACCCTGGCCGACGGCTTTCACTACGTCGAAAAGGCGCTGGAGCGGGGGCTGGACATCGACGAATTCG
Organism: Deinococcus sp. YIM 134068; assembly: GCF_036543075.1. NCBI lineage: Bacteria > Thermotogati > Deinococcota > Deinococci > Deinococcales > Deinococcaceae > Deinococcus > Deinococcus lichenicola. The sequence goes on along the minus strand of NZ_JAZHPF010000004.1, from coordinate 76,472 downwards.
CGCCGCGCATCTCCTTTTTCTGGGACATCCACAACGATTTCTTCGAGGAAATTGCCAAGCTGCGCGCCGCCCGCCGTATCTGGGCGCGGCAGATGCAAGGCCGCTACGGGGCGAAGAATCCGAAGTCGTGGATGTTGCGGACGCACTCGCAGACCGCCGGGGTGTCGCTGCCCGCGCAGCAACCGCTGAACAACATCGCCCGCGTGGCGATTCAGGCCCTCGCCGCCGTGCTGGGGGGCACCCAGAGCCTCCACACCGACGCCTACGACGAGGCGCTGGCCCTGCCGACCGAGGAGGCCGCGACCATCGCCCTGCGGACGCAGCAGATCATCGCCTTTGAAACGGGCGTGGCGGGCGTCGTGGACCCCCTCGCGGGGAGCTACTACGTCGAGAAGCTGACGAACGACATCGAGGCCGCCGCCCTGGGCTACATCGAGCAGATTCGCGCGCTGGGCGGGGTGGAGGCCGGAATCGACCTCGGCTTCTTCCAACTGGAGATGGCCGAGGCCGCCTACCGCTATCAGCGCGAGGTGGAGACGAAGAACCGAATTGTCGTCGGCGTGAACGACTTCGTGCAGGACGCGGTGGAGGTGCCCATCCAGCTTATCGACCCGGAAGTGGAGCGGGTGCAGGAGGCCCGGCTCGCCCAGGTCCGCCGCGAGCGCGACCCGAAGCGGGCCGAGGCCGCCCTGGAGGCCCTGCGCGACGCCGCCGTGACGGGCGCGAACACCATGCCCGCCTTCCTGGAGTGCGCCCACGCCTACACGACGCTCGGCGAGCAGATGGATACCCTCAAGCGGGTGTATGGGGAGTATGTGGAGCCGGTGTTGGTGTAGCTGTCAGCCGTCAGCGGTCAGCTTTCAGCAAAAGAGGAAGGTGGGCCGCTCCAACCGAACTGGCCCACCTTCCCTCTTTTTGCTGACGGCTGAAAGCTGAGAGCTGACGGCTTCCCTCAGAACGTGTAGCTCTTCGGCACCACCGTCACGCCCAGCTCAGTCACCGTGAAACCGCGTGCCCGGTCCTCCTCGGGGTCGAGGCCGATGCGGGTGCCGGGGGGGATGGTCACGTCCTTGTCGACGATGACGCGCCGGAGGTGGGCGTGGCGTCCGACCTCCACGTTATCAAAGAGGACGGCGCTCTCGACGAGGGAGTGGGAGTGGGTGCGGACGGCGCGGCCCAGCACGGAGTCGCGGACCGTGCCGCCGCTGATGATGGTGCCGCCCGCCATGATGGAGTTGAAGGCCTGCCCCTTGCGCCCGTCGCTCTCGTGGACGAATTTGGCGGGGGGCGAGAACTCGCTGCTCGTCCGCAGGGGCCAGTCGGGGTTGTAGATGTCGAACTCGGGATTGACGCTCACGAGGTCCATGTTCGCCTCGTAGTAGGCGTCGAGCGTTCCCACGTCGCGCCAGTACAGGTTGGGGCTGGCCTGGCCGGGGATGGGGTTGCGGTGGAAGTCGTAGGCCATCACGTTGTAACCGTCCGACAGCGCGCGCGGGATCACGTCGCCACCGAAGTCGAAGCCCTCCTCGCCGCCGGACATGCTCGTCTCCAGCAACTCCTCCAGCGCCCGGCGCGAGAAGATGTAGTTGCCCATGCTCGTCAGGCTCATGTCCGGCTGGCCGGGGATGGGGGGCGGGTCCTTCGGCTTTTCCAGAAAATCGGTGACGCGGCTGCGCTCGTCCACATGCATGATGCCGAACTGGTGGGCCTGACTGCGCGGCATCGGGTAAGCGGCGATGGTGAGGTCGGCGCGCGTCTCGATGTGCTTCTGGAGCATGTGCTCCACGTTCATCTTGTAGATGTGGTCGCCGCTGAAGATGGCGACGTAATCGGCGTCGTAGTTGTCGATCAGGTGCATGTTCTGGTACACGGCGTCGGCGGTGCCCCGGTACCAGACTGGGCCGAGTTCTTCGAGCCGGTACATCTGCGCGGGCACGAGCGTGATGAAGTAGTCGCTGAGGAAGGTGCCGAAGCGCCAGCCGCGCTGGATGTGTTCGGTGAGGCTCTGCGCCTTGTACTGGGTGAGCACGTAGATGGAAAACATGCCCGAGTTCATGAAGTTGTTGATGGCGAAGTCGATGATGCGGTACTTGCTGCCGAAGGGGACGGCGGGCTTGGACCGCTTGACCGTCAGCGGCGAGAGGCGGGACCCCTGCCCGCCCGCGAGGATCATGCCGAGAACTCTGGGCTTCATGACGTTACCCCCCTGCGAGGACACCTGAAATGGTGGGCGACCGAACCGAAACCGGCCCGTGGACGACACACGCGGGGCAAAGACCGCGCTGGCAATGCTGCTCGGCTCCCAGTGTAAAGGGTCGGGCGGCCCACATTCGCCAGTCTGAGAGCAAGGGCCAACCGAGGGTGAAGGACTCGTGGAGGAGGAGCGGCCAGCCACCAGCTTCCAGCCGCCAGCGCAGGAAGAGCGCAAGCTCAAGCGTTCCCACCTTGCTCAAAGCTGCTGGCCCAGAAACGCCTCCAACTCCCCCGCCGTCTCCTCCAACGAGGTCGGCGCGGCCCCCAGTTGTGTCCTGATCCACGTGAGCTGCCGTTTGGCGTACTGGCGGGTGGCGAGGGTGATGGCGTGGGCGGCCTGTTCCGGTGTCAGGGTGCCCGTGTGGACGGCGAGCGCCTCGCGGTAGCCCAGCGCCTGCCACACGGTCGGGCGCGGCTCGCGGTCGGGGGATACCTGGGAGGCGAGCCACGCGGCCTCTTCCGGCCAACCGGCGGCGAGGGTGGCCTCCACGCGGGCACGGATGCGCGCCTCCAGCTCCGGCCACGGGCGGGAGAAGGCGAAGACGCGGTAGGTGTGGGCAGGTGTGCTCCGTCCGAACTCGCCGGGGAAACGGCCCGTGCGGCGGTACACCTCCAGCGCGCGGACCACCCGGCGCGGGTTGCGCTCCAGCCGGGCGGCCTCTGCGGGACTGACGGCCTCCACCTCGGCGAGCAGGGCGTCCAGACCACGGGCGGCGAGTTCGGTCTCCACCTCGGCGCGAACGGCGGGATCGGCGGGCGGCGTGAGGGGCAGGCCGCGCACGAGGGCGGAGAGGTAGAAGCCCGTTCCCCCCACGACGAGGGGCAGGCGACCCCGCGCCAGCACGTCCCCGATGGCCGCCTCCGCCTCGCGCACGTAGCGGGCCACGTCGTACTCCTCCCGCACATCCGCCACGTCGAGCAGGTGGTGGGGCACGGCGGCACGTTCGGCAGGGGTGGGCTTGGCCGTGCCGAGGTCCAGCCCCCGGTAGACGGTGAAGGCGTCCGCCACGACGATCTCCAGCGGCAGCCGGGCACCCAACGCCAGCGCGAGGGCCGTCTTCCCCGCTGCCGTGGGGGCCGTGAGGATGGGAATGGGGGTGCCGGTCACACGCGGGATTCTAGGGGCCGGTGCTACCGTGGGGGGCATGAACGAGCCGGTTCTCGCGCGCCTCCAGCAGCTCATGACCCTCCGGGAGGAGGTCGAGACGCTGGAGGGGGCCGTCCCCTGGACCCCGCCCGCCGACTGGGTGGACGGCGACACCCACCTCACCCTGCTGCTGGACGTGCCCGGCGTGGACGCGGACGGCCTCGAACTCCACGAGGACGGCGACACCGTGACCGTGGCGGGCCGCCGGGACGCGCCGCACTCCACCCTTCAGGCCGAGCGCCCGAGCGGGACCTTCACCCGCACCCTCCGCTTCCCGCAACACGTCGTGCCCCAGAGCGGCGAGGCCAGCCTGAACGCCGGGGTCCTGAGCGTGCGCTTCGAGAAACGCCACCCGACCATCGACGTGAACGTGGTGGCGGAGCGGGAGTAGGTGAATCGGCGGTCGCACCCCTCGCGGTACGTCACCACAGCCAGCGCCGCCGGGGTCGCCCCGTGGCGAGGACTGGGCTGGCGGTGGGGAAACTGGGGGGGAAAGCCGCCAGTTCGTCCTTCAGCGGTCAATGTGGTAAGCCGGGGGTGCGGGTCATACCCCACTCGGAAATTGCTCACCCCGCCCGGCGGCACGCGGACGATGGGCGTGCTGGCGTCCCTGGAGGAGACCTGTATGAAGAGGATGTTGCTCCTGTCCGCCCTGACCCTCGCCGCCTGCGCGCCCACGGTGCAGCAGGCCCCGACCTCCTCGACCTCCACCGCCCAACGCTCGTACCGCTCCACGTGTCCCATCGTCTTCGCGTCCCTGAACGCGGTGGCGGTGCGGACCCGGCCCGCCGACCTGCTGGGTGGCGGCTGGCCCGCCCTCACCCTGCGCGAGCGCGCCCAGAACCGAGCCGTGTTCGTCAGCCAGCGGGGCGGCGCGCAGGTTGTCGTGACGGGCACCTGCACCGAGACGACGGAAGGCGTGACGCTCACTCTGACCAGCACCGGCCAGCGCGAGTCGGCCCTGGCCGCGCTCCATCAGGCGCTGCTGAGCGGCATTGACGCTCCCCGGTAGCCCCCTCACCCCACCACCGCCTGCTCAGGAGGCTTCACGAAGAAACTGCTCGCCCTGGCCGCCCCAGTCACCACGATTTCCACCGACTTCTTCCACCCCTCCGTCACGACCATCGAGGACCGCTGCAAGAAGGCTCAGGTGACGGCGGGGGCACCACCGTCCTCTTCGACGACGGCGAGGGCGGCGTGAAGGTGGAGCTTCAGAGTGTCGCCGCGAGCGCTTACGTCGTCTGCGCGGGCCGGACGGGAAGGAGCTGGGCCGCCTCACCCCCACCAGCACGAGCGTGGTCGAGTACGGCTACTGGAAGCAAAACTGCCGGTTGAACCGTTGTACATGGGAAGGAACGTCTACCGCTTCCTCCCGGAGGCTCCCTTCAATGCCGCGCTGCTCGCCGGGTCGAAGGTGCGGGTGCTGGCGAGCTTCGGGCAGGGGGTTCAACAGTTCGACTTACAGGTCAGGTGAGGTGATCTCCCACCTCAAGGTCCGCAGCGTCAAGATCGGAGTAGTCCACGCCGGTCGGTCGTGACCGAGGGGCGCGTTTCTCGGGAGTGGCGAAGACGAAGCTCAGAACGCCGTCGGCCTCAAATTCTCCAAAACGTGAAAACCCCGCACCAGGCGGAGTTCTCATTGGTGGGCGGTGAGGGATTCGAACCCCCGACCCGTCGCGTGTAAAGCGAAAGCTCTACCGCTGAGCTAACCGCCCCACCTGCTGTCACGGCCCATCCATGCTAGTCGGGGGGAGGCGGGGGGTCAAGATCAAGCCGAGGGATCGGGCGGGAACTGCACGCCACCCAGCCGGACGTTCAAATCGGCGGCGAGGGAGAGCAGGCGTCCGTCGCTCCCGGCAGGGCCGGTCAGGAGGACGCCGGTCGGGGCACCCCCCTCAAGGCCGGTGGGGACGGTGACGCTGGGATAGCCCGCCTTCGCGCCCACCGCGTAGCCGTGCAGGCCGGGCCACAGCAGCGCGTCGAGACCCCCGGCGAAGAGCGGATCGAGGCCGCGTGTGCGTGACAGGTCGAGGTCGCGGGCGCGGGCCTCCCGGTACGCCCGCTCGCCGAGGTCGCCGCGCGTGCCCTGTGAGGCGTAGAGGAGCGTCTGCCCGTACCGCTGGAGCCGTTCGGGGTCGGCGTCGTTCGCCTCGATGACCTCCGCGAGGCTGCGAGGGCCGTCGCGTACCCCGGCGAGGTAGGCATTGAGGTCGTGCCTGAACTCGTACACGAGGACCTCCAGCCTCCAGCCGCTCCGCTCATCGGCGGCGGGGAGCGTCACGTCGTGCAGGGTCGCTCCCCCGTCGCGCAGGGCGGCCTCGGCGCGGGCGAGGGAGGCGCGCTCGGCGTCGGTCACAGGACTGCCGGGCGGGTCGCGCAGCACGCCGATCTCGGCCCCCGTCAGCGAGCCGGGCCGCAGGGTGAGGTTCGGCACGGGCAGGCGGCGGCTCGCCGGGTCGGCGTCGTCGGGTCCGGCCATGACGGAGAGGAGCAGCGCCGCGTCGCGGGCGGAGCGGGTGATCGGCCCGGCAGTGTCCTGACTGTGGGAGATAGGCACGACGCCCGTGCGTGGGATCAGGCCCACCGTGGGCTTGAGGCCGATGACGCCGTTCTGTTGCGCGGGGCTGAGGATGCTCCCGCTCGTCTCCGTCCCGACGGCGGCCACGCACAGCCGCGCGGCGACGGCCACGCCGCTCCCGCTGGACGACCCGCCCGTGTCCAGCCCCTCGCCCCAGGGGTTGACCGTCTGCCCGCCCGCCCCGGAGTAGCCATTCGGCATTCCCAGCGTCATGAAGTTGGCCCACTCCGTCAGGTTGGCCTTGCCGAGGAGGACGGCCCCCGCCGCGCGCAGCCGGGCGACGAGGGGGGCGTCACCTTCCGGCACATGCCGCGTCATGAGCAGGCTTCCGGCGGTGGTGGGCAACCCCGCCACGTCGATGTTGTCCTTGATGAGGAGGGGCAGGCCGTGGAGCGGGCCGCGCCGCTCGGGGGGCAGGGCGTCGAGGCGGACGGCATCGGCCTCCGCCCCCTCGTTCACGGTGATGACGGCACGCAGCCGCCCGTTGTGCGCCCGCAGGCGGCTCAGGTACGCGCGGGTGGCCTCCAGCGCGGTCAGGTCGCCCCGGCGCGTGGCCCCGCTCAGCGAGGCGGCGTCGAGGTCCAGCACGGGGTCGGGCATGAGGGCAGGCACCCCGGAAGTGTAATTCAGAGGGGAAGGTGTGCGGGAGGCGGTGCGCGTGGAGGGTCAGCAGGGCCGGGTCAGGCAGCGGCGGGAAGAGGAACGTCCGCTTGCGCTAGCCTGCCCCGCATGAACGGGCAGCCGGGCGGTCAGGCAGGAACGCAGACGCGGGAGCAAGGGGCCGGGGCGGGACCACACCTCACGGTCGCCTTTCAGGGAAATCCGGGGGCGTACGGGGAAATCGCGGCGCTGAACGCCCTGGCGAGTGCGGGCGTCCCCCACTCCGGCGTGACCACGCGTGGCTATCCCACCTTCCACGAGGTCGCGCGGGCGGTCGAGAGCGGTGAGGCCGACTACGGCACCCTGCCCGTCGAGAACAGCCTGATGGGGGCCATTCACCAGGCCATCGACCTCCTGAGCGAGACCGAACTCCACGTCATCGGCGAGGTCGTCGTGCGGGTGAGCCACTGCCTGATGGCGCTGCCCGGCGTGCGGCTGGAGGACGTGCGGCGCGTGTACAGCCAGCAGCCCGCCCTCGATCAATGCACGGCGCTCATCCGCAAACATGGCCTGCAACCCATGACCTCGCACGACACGGCGGGGAGCGCGAAGGACCTCGCCGCGCGGGGCCACCGGGACGAGGCGGTGATCGCCTCCGCCCGCGCCGCCGAGCTGTACGGGCTGGAAATTCTGGCCCGCGAGATCGAGGACGAGCCGTTCAATTTCACCCGCTTCATGCTCCTCGCCCGCCACGAGCCGGAGCCGTCCGACGTGCCGCACAAGACCAGCCTCGTCTTCGCCGTGCGCCACACCCCCGGTTTCCTCGTCGAGACGCTGAACGAGTTGCGCGGCCTGAACCTCTCGCGCATCGAGTCGCGCCCCCGCCGCGACCGCGCGTGGAGCTACCTGATGTACGTGGACATCGAGGGCAACGCGAGAGACGCGCAGGTGGCCCAGGCCCTCGCCGGGGTGTTGAGGAAGGCGAGCTACGCGAAGATCATCGGGAGCTATCCGAGGGCAATGGAGACGGTGGGGTGAGAGCTATTGGCGACGACGTTTGACGTTTACCCAGGAGACGACTACATTCCTTCCTTTTTGGAATTGAAGACGCTAACCGAACTCAAACTCCAACGATATTTGCGGCAGCATGGCATCAAGGCAAAGCTGGAAATCTCTGTCAGATTGAATCTGATAGACAACTCCTCTACCCAGAGGGTGAACTTAAATAGCCCTGCCTGGTGGGAGGAGAATCAATATGCCTGGTTCACGCTGGAGGGTATTGCGGGCGGCACGGGTGCCTACCTTCTGTCTCTCGATGAGGAGTTTCGGCAAAGCTTGAGTTCGGATTGGACATCGGATCATCCCGGACTTCAACCAACGCCAGAACTAGCTCAGGTCTACACTACAGCCCGCTCGTTGGGACGGAGCTGGTATTTCCGTCGTTCGGCGGGACAACCTGCTGAAATCAATATCGCTTACGGGTTTCTGGCCTCAGCATTGGCAGAGCTAACAAACGGAGTCGTCTACTCGGATGATAGTGCATGGGATTTTGCACGTTTCCCGGCACTGCCACACGATTTCGATACTTGGTATATGAACCCTGAAGCAGCTCTGAGGAGCGATTACGCCAAGTGGGCATCTGACTGCTTGACGAGCCTTGCCGAGAAGTATCGCTCGAGCGAGCAATAATTACCTCCGCCCCCGCACCCCCACCACCAACGCCAGCGGCCCCGCCAGCAGCAGCCACATCGCCGCCTCTATCCCGAACCGCTCCGCGACCAGCCCCAGCAGGGGCAGCACGGCCCCGCCCGCCAGCCCCGCCACGCTGCCCAGCGCCATGACCGTGCCGCTGCGCTCCGGCAGGCTGCCGTAGAGCCGTGCCTGTAAAACCGCGTACCACCCGGCGGTGAGCAGCCCCAGCACCCCCAGCAGGACGAGTTTGACGGGGACGGAGGGCACGAGCAGGAAGGCCGGGAAGACGAGCGCCGCCACCCCCGCGCTCCACCGCACGTACCACGCGCCCGGCACCCGCTCCAGCAGCGGCACCACGAGCGCGTCGCCCACCAGCCCCACCCCGGTCAGCACGGCGACGGCGAGGCTCGCCACCGCCGGACTCGCGCCCACCGCGTCCACGAAGTAGAGGGCGAGGAAGCCGCGAAACACGTCCAGCAGCAGGTTGGAGCATTCCAGTAAGGTGAGCGAGGCCCGCACCTCCCCGCGCCGGAGGGCGGCCCACGCTTCTCCCAGTGACGTGCGCCAGTCCAGCCCCTCGTCGGCCCGTCCCCCGGCCAGCACCTCGCGCGACCGCCACGCGAGAGCCAGCGCCCCCACGGTTAGGGCGGCGAGGAGCGCGAAGACGGGCCGCCAGCCCAACCCCAGCGTCACGGCGAGGCCGATCAGGAGGGGGCCGACCACGTTGCCCACCGACCCGGCGAGGGTCCAGCGGGCCATGTTGTTCTCCCGACGCGACGGCTCGGCGTCCATCAGGGCGGCCTGTGTGAGACTGACGAAGGCTCCCGACGCCGGGTAGAACAGCACCGACGCGGCGAGCAGGGACCAGAAGTTGCCCGCCACGGCATACAGCGCGAGCGAGACGGCGAAGGCCACCCCTCCGCCCAGCACTACGGCACGCCGCCGCCCCGCGTCCGCGAGCAGCCCGAAGACGGGTTCGATGACGTTGGCGAGGAGCGCGGGCACGCCCAGCAGCAGCCCGACCTCCGTGTACGAGAGCGCGAGGTCTTGCCGCAGGAGCGGCCATGCAGCGCCCGTCACCCCGTCCACGAGTTCGTCCAGCAGTTCGATGGTCAGCGCGGCGGTCAGGAAGGCGAGCGGGAGACGCGTGAGATGAAGACGGTTGGACACAGGAGCTTTCCCCTTTCACGAGAGCGGCGGCGATGAGCGGCTCGTCGTGAGAGGGTGGAGGGAGACCTGTGGGGGCCGTTCGTCGGCGAGGGGATCACCAGGGGGGGAACGCCATAGGGCAGTGTAGGTCGGAACTGGACGGGTGGGAGGGGGTGACGCGGCGGGCGACCCCTCAGTCAGCTTCGCTGACAGCTCCCCTCAAGGGGAGCCTGTACGGTTCTGCCTCCCTTCAAGGGGAGGTGCCCCGCAGGGGCGGAAGGGTTGCCCGCCGCTTCCCCTTGTCTGCCCTTTCCCACCTTCTCCCCGCCCCGGCCCGCGCTATCCTTCAGAAGTCGTGCCGCAGAGCACGGCCATCCAGAGCGCCCGAGGGCTTTTCCCGCCCGCCGACGGTGCGGCAACCGGCCCCCATCACGGCCACGGTGCCCCACGGGAAAGCTCCCGCTTTAGGCGGCCAACGATGGCGCGGCGGGAGGCGATGGCCCGGAAGGCGGCGCAGGGAAGCGCATTCTAGATTTCACGGGCGGCCAGGGCAGGAGAGGGCGGCCCGTATTTTTCGTCGGGGTGATTTGATGACGGCAGACACGCGGGACATTCGCGCAGACGCGCGGGAACGGATTCTGGTGCTCGACGGGGCGTGGGGCACCATGCTCCAGCGGGCGGGGCTGACCGAGGGCGACTTCCGCTGGGACGGCTCGGACCCCCTGCGGATGTACCGGGGCAACTTCGACCTGCTGCAACTCACCCGGCCCGACGTGATCAAAGGCGTCCACCGCGCGTACTTCGGGGCGGGCGCGGACATCGCCTCCACGAATACCTTTAACTCGACCGTGATCTCACAGGCCGACTACGGCACCGAACACCTCGCCCGCGCGATGAACGAGGCGGGCGCGAGGCTGGCCCGCGAGGTCGCCGACGAATTCACGGCCCGCGACGGTCGCCCCCGCTGGGTCGCCGGGTCGGTCGGTCCCACGAACCGCACGGCTACCCTCTCCCCCGACGTGGAGCGGCCCGAGTTCCGCAACATCACCTTTGACGATCTGGTCGCGGCGTACACCGAGCAGGTCGAGGGACTGATCGCGGGCGGGGCCGATCTCCTCCTGATCGAGACCGTGTTCGACACCCTGAACGCGAAGGCGGCCCTTTTCGCGTGTGAGGAGGTATTTGCTCAGACCGGCAAGACGCTGCCCATCATGCTGTCGGGGACGATCACCGACGCCTCGGGACGGACGCTGAGCGGGCAGACGCCGGAAGCGTTCGCGGTCAGCACGGAGCACGCGAACCTCTTCAGCCTCGGCCTGAACTGCGCGCTGGGTGCGGACCTGCTGCGGCCCCATCTACGGGCCATCGCCGCGAACACGGAGGCGTTGGTGTCCGTCCACCCCAACGCGGGCCTGCCCAACGCCTTCGGGGAGTACGACGAGACGCCCGAGCACACGGCGGCGGTCCTGGCCGACTTCGCCCGCGAGGGGCTGGTCAACATCGTGGGCGGCTGCTGCGGCACGACGCCCGAACATATCCGCGCCATCGTGGACGCCGTTTCTGGTCTTCCTCCCCGAACTGCGCCCAAGCTCCCGCCCTACCTGCGCCTCAGCGGCCTGGAAGCCTTCGCCGTCACGCCGGAGACGAACTTCGTGAACGTGGGCGAGCGGACGAACGTGACGGGCAGCCCGAAGTTCAGCAAGGCGATTCTCGCGGGCGACTACGACGCTGGATTAAAGATCGCGCGCCAGCAGGTCACGAACGGCGCGCAGATCGTGGACGTGAACTTCGACGAGGGGATGCTCGACGGCGAGGCGGCGATGGTGCGGTTCGTCAACCTCCTCGCGGGTGAGCCGGACATTTCCCGCGTGCCGCTGATGCTCGACTCCTCGCGCTGGGAGGTGCTGGAGGCGGGCCTCAAGCGGGTGCAAGGTAAAGCGGTCGTGAACTCGATCTCCCTCAAGGACGGGGAGGCGAAGTTTCTGGAGCGGGCACGACTCCTGCGCCGCTACGGGGCCGCCGCCGTCGTCATGGCCTTCGACGAGGGGGGACAGGCGGACAGTCTGGAGCGCCGCATCGAGATCACGTCCCGCGCGTACAGGTTGCTGACCGAGGGGGCGGGATTCCCCCCACAGGACATCATCTTCGACCCCAACGTGCTGACCGTGGCGACGGGACTGGAGGAGCACGACCGCTACGCGCTGGACTTCATCGAGGCGACGCGCTGGATCAAGGCGAATCTGCCGGGCGCTCTGGTTTCGGGCGGAATCAGCAACGTGTCCTTCTCCTTCCGTGGGAACAACCACGTCCGCGAGGCGATGCACGCCGTCTTCCTGTACCACGCGATTCGGGCGGGCCTGGACATGGGTATCGTCAACGCGGGGATGCTCGCCGTGTACGACGACATCGACCCGGAGTTGCGGGGGGCGGTGGAGGACGTAATTCTGGCGCGCAGGCCGGACGCGACCGAGCGACTGATCCAGCTCGCGGAAGGCTACAAGGGCGTGAAGCGGGAGGCGAGCGCCCAGAGCGCGTGGCGTGAGCTTCCGGTCGCCGAACGGTTGAAACACGCGCTCGTTCAGGGCATCACCGATTACGTCACGGAGGACGCGGAGGAGGCCTACCAACTCCTCGGCTCCCCCCTCGCCGTCATCGAGGGGCCGCTGATGGACGGCATGAACGTCGTCGGCGACCTCTTCGGGGCCGGGAAGATGTTCCTGCCGCAGGTGGTCAAGTCCGCCCGCGTGATGAAACGCGCCGTCGCCCACCTCACGCCGTATCTGGAGGCCGAACAGATCGGCAGCAGCGGCAAGGGCAAGGTCCTCCTCGCCACCGTGAAGGGCGACGTTCACGACATCGGCAAGAACATCGTGGGTGTGGTGCTCGCCTGCAACGGCTATCAGGTGACGGACCTCGGCGTGATGGTGCCGACCGAGAAGATTCTGGACACCGCGCGGGAAATGGGGGCGGACGTGATCGGTCTCTCCGGCCTGATCACCCCCAGCCTCGACGAGATGGTGAGCGTAGCGCGCGAGATGACGCGGCGCGGGCTGAAGACCCCCCTCCTGATCGGCGGGGCCACGACCAGCCGCGCCCACACGGCGGTCAAGATCGACCCGGCCTACAACGGCACGGTCGTCCACGTCCTCGATGCCAGCCGGGCAGTCGGCGTGGTGAACGATCTGCTCTCCGACGAGGAGGCCGTGCAGGAACGGACCCGCACCGAGTATGAGGCGTTGAGGGAGCGGCACGGCGGTCGGCAGGTGCGGCTGATTTCATTGAACGAGGCCCGCGAGCGTGCCCCCCGCCTCTCCCCCGCCGCCGTCCCCGCACCGCACGTCCTGGGCCGCACGGTCATCGAGCAGCCCATCACCGAACTCCTCAGTTACATCGACTGGACGCCCTTTTTCATCGCGTGGGAGATGAAGGGGATTTACCCGAACATCCTCACCGACCCGCTGCGGGGGGCCGAGGCCCGGAAGTTGTTCGACGACGCGCAGGCACTTCTAAAGCGAGTGACGGACGAGGGCCTGATGACGGCGCGCGGTGTGATCGGCCTGTGGCCCGCGCACCGGGAGGGGGACGACCTCGTGGTGGAGGCGGGGGCGGTGGAGGCGGTGGAAGCGGACACCCTGGACCATCAAACGCACGAGCTGGCGGCGGGGCGCGCACCGTTGCCCCCCGTGGCCCGCCTGCACACCCTCCGGCAGCAGCGCGAGCAGACGACGCCGAATACCGCGCTGGCCGACTTCGTGGCGCTGCGGGGAGACCACCTCGGTGCCTTCGCCGTCGCCATCCACGGGGCGGAGGAGTTGAGCCGCGAGTTCGAGAGGCAGCACGACGACTACATGAGCATCCTGACCAAAGCCGTGGCGGATAGGCTGGCCGAAGCCTTCGCCGAGAAGTTGCACCGCGACGTAAGAACGCACTACTGGGGCTACGCGCAGGGGGAGACGTTGAACAACGACGACCTCATCAAGGAGCGGTACGCGGGCATCCGCCCCGCCCCCGGCTACCCCGCCCAGCCCGACCACACCGAGAAGCGGACCCTGTTCGAGTTGCTGAAGGCGGAAGAGATCGGCCTCTCGCTCACGGAGTCCTGCGCCATGCTCCCCGCCGCCGCCGTCTCCGGCCTGTACTTCGCCCACCCCGAGGCCCGCTACTTCGCCGTGGGCCGCATCGGGCGCGATCAGGTGGAGGACTACGCGGCGCGCAAGGGCTGGACGGTGGAGGAGGCGGAGCGGTGGCTGGGGCCGATGCTGGCGTATGACCCGGCGGGGTTGAGGAGTCGGGAAGTCGAGGAGTCGAGAGGACATCCCCCTCGACCCCATGACTCCTTGACCCCTCGACCCACCGCCGGAGGCGGGCAGTGACCCGCGTCTCCGTCGAACTCGTCCCCCGTTCTCGCTCCGGCCTGCGCGCCGAGTTGGAAACGGTGGCGGCGCACCTCCCCGGCGTGGACACCGTGAACATCCCCGACCTGACGCGGTATTCGACCCGCTCGTGGCAGGGGTGCGCGCTGGCGAGACCGCGCTACCGGGCGATTCCGCACCTGCGGTCGGTGGACCTCAACCCGCGTGAGCCGCTGGCGATGGCGGAGAGTCTGGACGCGGCGGGCATCGACGAGGTACTCATCGTGACGGGCGACGCCCCCGCCGACATGAGCGCGAAGGTCTACAACGTGGACGCGGTGACGGCCATTCGGCGCTTCCAGCGTGAGTTGCCCCACATCCGGGTCTACGCGGGCCTCGATCCCTACCGCCAGAGCTTCGCCCGTGAGCGCGACTATCTGGAGCGCAAGCTGGACGCGGGGGCGGTCGGCTTTTTCACCCAGCCCTTCTTCGACCTGCGTCTGATGGACGCCTACGCCGACCTGATCCCGGAAGGTGCCGAGATGTGGTGGGGCGCGACCACGGTGCTGACCGAGGCGACCCTGAACTACTGGCGGGCGCGCAACCACGCCGTCTTTCCCCGCACGTTCGCGCCGACGCTGGAGTGGAATCGAGAGTTCGCGGAGAAGACGTTGGAGTTCGCCCGTGAACGGGGGCACCACGCCTACTTCATGCCGGTGAAGGCGGATGTGCGGGAGTATCTGGAGGGGATTGTGTAGAGGGGTGAGGGGTGAGGGAAAAGGACAGGCACCGGCTGAGGCCATGCTCCTCCTAACTCCTAACTCCTGACCCCCTGCCCCTAGCTGTTGTCCACCACCAGCGTGAAGCTGCGCGTCGCCTTTCCCTTCGTGGGCAGGTCCACGCGCAGTTCGGCGGTGGGATTCTGGCCCCTGGCCGCGCCGTCGATGTTCACGCGGCGACCGCCGACGCGCTCCGTGACCTCGGCACGAACGGCCCGGTCCTTGCCGTTTTCCAGCGTGTAGGTCACGCGGTAGGTCGTGCGGACGGGGTTGCCCTGCGCGTTCCTCGCGTTCACGGTCGCCGTCACCGTGCGGCTGTAGCGCACGTCGGGGTCGTCGCCGAGGGTGAATTCGATCTGCGCCCCCTGCGCCGTCTCGGGGATGGTCGTCTGCCCGGCGATGCGCCCGTCCTCGCGCACGGTGAGGGAACCGCCCGGCAGCCGCGCGTCGGCCCGCAGGCGGTAGAAGCGGCTCAGCGTGCCCGAGGTGTTCTGCGGCGTGAAGGAGGTGTTCAGCCCCGCGTACCGCTCGAAGACGGTGAGCTTCGGCGTCAGGAAGGGCAGCGTCACCGTCGCGTTGGCGGGCAGGGTGAAGGGGGCCGAGAGGGCGTAGCGGTACAGCCCGCGCAACTCGCCGAGAGAGTTGATCTTGGGGGCCGGGGAGGCAGCGTCGGCGGCTGCCGCCTCGCTTCGGAGGGCGAAGGGCGGCGGCACCGGCCCACCCTGAATCTCCACATCCCCGGCGTACAGCTCGGTCGTCCCCACCTCGTAGGCGAGGTCCGTGCCGTTGCGGATGTCAGCCAAAGCCGCGAGTTGCGCGCCCGCGTCGCCCGCCCGCAGGGTGTAGCGCGGAGACCACGTGACCGCGCGGGTGAGGTAGGACAGGGTGCCCGCGCCCGCCCCCGGCAGCGTGAAGGTGAGGGTCTGCGTGGGGTTGAGCGGATTGAGCGGCGGTGCCACGTCGAAGCTCAGTTCCTCGTACCGGGCGTTGAGATACCGGCCCTGTCCGTCCCGCACGAGCAGATCACGGGCACGAATCAGGGTGACGGGTTGCGCCGCTCCCTCTCCCCGCCGCAGGTAGACGGTCTTGCCCTCTAATGTGGCGAGCCAGTTCGCCTCCTGCCGCTGCACGGCGCTGGTGAAGTTCAGGCCGTCGAGGTCGAGGGTGCCGGGAATCAGCCCAGCGAAGGCCGCTTCGGGCAGCGAGACCGTCAGGGTGGTGCCGGTCGCCCGCACGGGTTCGCGCACCTCCGTGAAGCTGGGGTAGATGCGGAGGTCCGCCGCCGAGGCCAGACCGAGCGAAAGGGCGAACGCTGCCGGAAGAGCTTTGTGCATAGGAGCAGCTTGACCGCCGGGGGCTGACGAAGGGTGAGAGGGAGAGCGTTCAGCCGTCAGCCGTCAGCACGAGAAAGCCCCCGCAGTGAGCGAGGGCATCTGAAGCTGAATGCTGAACGCTGACGGCTGAAAGCTTACAAAATATCGTCCCGGATGCAGGCCTTGAAGTGCCCCGGTGCCACCTCGCGCAACTCGGGCACCACCTTCGCGCAGTCGTCCACGGCGTAGCGGCAGCGCGTGCGGAAGACGCACCCACTCGGCGGGTTGATCGGGCTGGGGATGTCGCCCTCCAGAATGATGCGCTGGCGCTTTACGGTCGGGTCGGGCACGGGAGCCGCCGAGAGCAGCGCCTCGGTGTAGGGGTGCTTGGGGTTGTTGTTCAGCTCGTGGCTGGGGGCAATCTCCATCACGCGGCCCAGGTACATCACGATGATCCGGTCGCAGATGTACTCCACCACCGCGAGGTCGTGCGCGATGAACAGCACCGTCAGGCCCAGTTCCTCCTGAAGGTCCTGCAACAGGTTGACGACCTGCGCCTGGATGGACACGTCGAGCGCCGACACCGGCTCGTCCGCCACGATGAACGACGGATCGACCGCCAGCGCCCGCGCGATGCCGATGCGCTGACGCTGCCCGCCCGAGAACTCGTGGGGATAGCGGCGCATATGTTCGGGGCGCAGGCCGACCTTCTGGAGCAGTTCGGCGATGCGGTCCACGCGCTCGCGGCCCGGATGCAGGTTGTGAATCTGCATCGCCTCCCCGATGATGTCGCTGACCGTCATACGTGGGTTGAGGCTGGCGAAGGGGTCCTGGAAGATGATCTGCATCTCCCGGCGGTAGTCGCGCAGTTGGCTCTTGCCCAGCTTGGTGATGTCGGTGCCGTTGAAGATGACCTGCCCGCCCGTCGGCTCGATCAGGCGCAGGATGGCCCGGCCCGCCGTCGTCTTGCCCGAGCCGGACTCCCCCACGAGGCCGACGACCTCGCCGCGCCCGAGCTGGAAGGACACGTCGTTGACGGCCTTGACGTTGCCGACCACGCGCGAGAGCAGCCCGCCCCGGATGGGGAAGTACTTCTCCAGATTCCGCACCTCGAGCAGGGCCTCGCCGGTCGCGGGCATGTGGCTGCGGCTGGAGGCGGCGGTCTGAGCGGTCATGCCCCCACCCCCTGCTGGGCCTTCTCGAACTCTTGCCAGCGGATGCAGCGGGCCGTGTGGCCGCCGCCCGTGTCGTACAGCGGGGGCACGGCGTCGTTGCACTCGGGGACCGCGAACTTGCACCTCGGCTCGAAGGGGCAGCCGGGCGGCAGGTTCAGCGGGTTGGGCACGTTGCCGGGAATCGCCTCCAGCCGCTGCTTGGGCTGGCCGGGCACATGCACGTCGCCGGGGCGCGGGATGGAGTTGAGCAGGCCCATCGTGTAGGGGTGGCGCGGGGCCTTGAAGATTTCCACCACGTCGCCCTCCTCCACCACGCGCCCACCGTACATCACGACCACGCGGTCGGCCATCTCCGCCACCACCCCGAGGTTGTGGGTGATGAACAGGATGCTCATGCCCACGTCCTGCTGGAGCTTCCGCATCAGGTCCAGAATCTGCGCCTGAATGGTCACGTCGAGCGCCGTGGTCGGCTCGTCGGCGATCAGGAGGGCGGGCTTGCACGAGAGGGCCATCGCGATCATCACGCGCTGACGCATCCCGCCGGACATCTGGTGGGGGTACTCGTTCACGCGCTTTTCCGGGGCCGGGATGCCCACGAAACGCAGCATGTCGGTGGCGACGCCCATCGCGTCACGTTTGTTCTTGCCCTGGTGGAGCATGACGGCCTCGGCGATCTGGTCGCCCACGGTGTACACCGGGTTGAGGCTGGTCATCGGCTCCTGGAAGATCATCGAGATGTCGTTGCCGCGAATCTTACGCATCTCGGCTTCCGACAGGTTCACGATGTTCTTCTGCACGCCGTCCTTGCCGACGAACAGCATCTCGCCGTCCACGATCTTGCCGGGCGGGGTGGGAATCAGGCGCATCAGCGAGAGGCTCGTCACGCTCTTGCCGGAGCCGGACTCCCCCACCACGGCCAGCGTCTCCCCCTTGTTGATGTGGAAGGTCACGCCGTCCACGCTCCTCACCACGCCGTCGTCCGTGTAGAAGTACGTCTTGAGGTTATTGACGGTCAGGAGCACGTCACGCGGCGGCGTCGCCTGGGTCTGGGTTCTCTCCGGGTGGGTCATCTCGCCTCCGGGCACGGCACGTTGTGGAACATTGGGAAATCATACCTTCCTGACGAGCGTTCGGTAGGGGTCCCGCCGAACCTCCCGCTGGCGGCTGACGGCTGGAAGCTGGAAGCTGACCGCCCCCTCACTGCCGCTTGCGCGGATCGAACGCGTCGCGCAGCCCGTCCCCGAGAAGCTGGAAGCACATCACCGTCAGCACGATGAAGAAGCCGGGAATCAGCACCCAGGGCCGCTGGGTGATGCTGGAGAAGCCCCCCTCCTGCGCCTGGCTGAGCAGGCTGCCCCACGACACGTAGGGTTCGACCGCCCCGATGCCCAGGAAGCTCAGGCCCGACTCGGTGAGGATCGCGCCGGGAATGCCGAGGCTGAGCAGCACGATCACGTAGGTCGTCATGGTGGGCAGCATGTGCCGCCACATGATGCGCCCGTTGCCCGCGCCGAGCGCCCGCGCCGCCGACACGAAGTCCTGTTCGCGCACGCTCAGGAGTTGCCCGCGCACCACCCGTGCCAGCCCCCCCCACGAGATGAAGGCGAGGAGGCCCAGGATCATGTACAGCGCGAAGATCGGATTGAGGTTCTGCGGAAAGATGGCACGCAGCAGGATGAGGAGGAACAGCCCCGGAATGGACGCCAGCACCTCCACCAGCCGCATGATCAGGGTGTCCGCGATGCCGCCGAAGTAGGCCGCCGTCGCGCCCATGAACAGGCCGATGACCGTGCTCAGCAGCACTGCCCCCACGCCGATGGTCAGGGAAATCTGCGCCGCGTACACCGTGCGGGTGAACAGGTCGCGGCCCAGCGCCTCGCCGCCGAACAGGTACACCTTACAGTCGGGATTGCCCGTGCCGAACAGGTGCAGGTTGCCGGGAATCAGGCCGAGCAGCCGGTAGGAGTCGCCCCGCACCCCGAGGTAGATGGGGCAGCGCGTCTCGGTGGGCCGGAACTCGTTCACGAAGGTGTCGGGGTTGAGCTGCTGCCCGTACTGGTACACGAAGGGCCGGGTCAGCCCCCCGGTCTCGGGGTTCCGGATGTGGATGGGCGTCGGCGGGTGGAAGCGGGTGATGTTCGTGGTCGAGTAGTTGGAGAGGCCGTCGGGCGCGATGAAGGGCGCGAAGAGGGCGAGGGCGTACAGCAGCAGCAGGAAGGTGCCGCCGATGCGCGCGAGGCGGTTCTTGCGAAGCTGTCCCCACGCGACGGCGAACTGGGACTGGGACTGGACGCGGCGCGCACGGGCCTGCCGGGGCTGGGGGGCGGTGGTGGTCACGTCCAGCTCCTCACGACACCGACACGCGGGGGTCCACGACCGCGAGGAGAATGTCGCTGATCGCGTTGCCGATGATGAGCAGCACGGTCGTGATCATGGTGAACCCCGCGATGAGGTAGAGGTCCTGGGTGCCAATTGCGTTGAGCAGCATGGGCGTGATGCCGGGGTACGCGAACACCACCTCGATGAAGCCCGCCCCGCCGATCAATCCCGGCAGCGTCCCGCCGATACCCGCCACGATGGGCAGGATGGCGTTGCGGAAGGTGTGCTTCCAGATCGCCGTGCGCTCGGTGACGCCCTTCGCCCGCGCCGTGCGGATGTAGTCCGAGCGCATGACCTCCAGCATCTGCCCGCGAATCACGCGCGTCAGGCCCGCCGCGTCCGTGATCGCCAGGATGAGCGCCGGGATGACGAGGTGCTTGGCGATGTCGAGCGCCTGCGCGAAGGGGCTGAGTTCCGCGTAGTTGTCGCTCCGCATGCCGCCGACCGGAATGTCCCAGCCTGTGGCAAAGCGCGCCTGCACGATGAAGTACAGCACGATCAGCGCGATGAAAAAGGACGGGAAGCCCAGCAGGAAGTACAGCACCACGTTCACGCTCTTGTCGCCGAGCGAGTTCTGCCGCACCGCGCCGTACACGCCGAGGGGAATGGAGACCGCGTAGAACAGCACCGTGATCAGCAGCACCAGCCACAGCGAGTTCACGATGCGCGGCCAGATCACGCCGAGGACGGGCTGCTGGTACTGGAAGGACAGCCCGAAGTCGCCCCGCAGCATGTTGCCCAGCCACAGCAGGTACTGCTGCCACGCGGGGCGGTCGAGGCCGAAGTTGCGCTCCAGGTTGGCGATCTGCTCGGCGCTGATGTTGGGGTTGAGCTTGGCGGGCGTCAGGAAGTCGCCGGGGGCGAGCGAGATCACGAAGAAGATCAGGAGGCTGGCGAGCAGCAGGGTCGGGATGGCCTGCACCACCCGCCGCAGGAGGAAGGGAATCATGGAGGCTCCTGTTCATAGGCCGTCGGGGGCAGCCCGCTTGCGCGAGCCACCCCCGGACGTGGTGGCGGACGGATTTACTTGATGAACGTCAGCGCGATGGTGCGCGAGCCGTAGTACGCGTCCATCATCTCGCGCTCGTACGCGCCGCCCAGACGCTCGCTGTAGGTGACGTGGTAGTTGCCACCCACGAGGTAGACCACGGGCTGCAACTCCGCCTCGGCCTTGAGGAGCTGCGCGCCGATGGTGCGGCGCTGGGCCGCGTTCAGCGTGGCGTCACCCTGGTAGTACAGCTTGGTCATCAGCGACTCCTGCGGGGTCAGGCAGGCACCGTTGGTGGGGTTGTTGTACGAGTGCAGGTTGCCGCCGCAGGGCACCGTGTTCGTTCCGAAGGGCCAGATGTTGTCGCCGCCCGCCAGCCCCAGCAGGATCGCGTCGAAGGGACGGTTCGCGCCCTTCGCGGTGAGCTGCCCCACGAGGTTGTTGAAGTCGATGGGCGTGAAGTTCACCTTGACGCCGACCTTCTTGGCCTCGTCCGTGAAGATGCGTCCGAGCTGCTCGCGCACCGTGTTGCCCGAGTTCGTGGCGAGGTTGAACTCCAGCACCTTGCCCGCCCGGTTCACGAGGTAGCCCTGCGCGTTCTTCCGGGTGTAGCCGAGCTGACCGAGCAGACGGGTCGCCTGCGCGAGGTCGTAGCGGTACTTGGGGGCCGCGTCGCTGATGTAGTTCTTGAAGATCGGGTAGACCGAGTAGTAGGTCTCGCTGCCCAGGCCGCCCAGCGCGAGCTGCACCATCGCCTGACGGTTGGCGATGTGGCTCATGGCGCGGCGGAAGCGCACGTCGCGGAAGAGGCGCTGCTTGTCGGGGTCCTCGGCCTTGTTCCAGTTGAAGGTGATCCACTGGCTCGTCGACTGCGGGCTGACGTTGGCGATCAGCGTCGCCTTGAGGTTGCCCCCGTCGATGGCCCGCTTGATCTGCGCGAGGTCGTCGGCGTTGCGCGGCCCGAAGGAGTCGATCTGCCCGGCGAGGTACGCGGCGAGCGCGGCGTTCAGGTCGTTCGTCACCCGGTACGAGTAGCGGTCGAGGTAGGGCAGGGCGTTGCCGCGAGCGTCCTTGTTCCACTCGCCCCAGTAGGGGTTCTTCTTGAAGACCGTGCGCTCGCCCGCCTGGTAGCTCTCCAGCACCCACATGCCCGGCGAGACGACCTGGCTGGCGGGCGTGCCCAGCGTCCACAGCCGCTTGACGGCCTCCGCGCCGCCCGAGCGGTACGCCTGCCCGTAGATGTGGTCGGGCCAGGGCGCGTAGCTCATGATGACGAGGGCCTTCGCGCTGGCCTGCGGGAAGTCGAACTGGAGGGTGGAGTTGTCGATCTTCTTGACGGTGATGGGCTTCTTGTTCAGGAAGAAGCTGTCGTAGGAGTTGCTGCCCACCTTGTCGTCGGTGTGAATGCGGTAGGTCGTCACCCAGTCGTCGGCGGTGATGGGCTGCCCGTCGCTGAACTTCATGCCCTGGCGAATCTTGACGACGAAGCGCCGCCCGCCGTTGCTCACCACCGGCTCGCCGTCCGCCATGTAGGGGATCAGGTCGTCGTTGCGGGGGTCCTGGGTGAAGAGGCCCGTGCCCGTGTCCATCGTGCCGGGGATGCTGTCCGCCTCCGCCGAGGTGAAGGGGTTGATCGTCTTGAAGTCGGAGATCACGTAGCTGCGGAACTCACCGCCGCGCTTGTTCGCGGTGTTCTGCTCCGCCGTCCAGGCCGCCGGGTGGACGAAGGGGGCCGCGACCGCCGACCCGAGGGTCATCGCCAGCGTAAAGAACAGTGCTTTCTTCATGGGAAGCCTCCTGAGGCTCGAAGATGGACTGGGGAAACGGGAGACGCCATCCCCGGCACGGGCCGGGATGCAACTCGGGCAGAAGGTTGAAGGGGTTCCAGCGCTGCCAATATATGAACCGACTCCAAAGAGGTCAAGAGAAGACGCTACGTTGCCGGGAAAATTGTCACGAACTGCTCAAAGAGGCGTGTTAGATGAGCGAGCCGGGGTTGGCCCAATGTACCTTGTTCGACCACGGAAGGACAAACGACAAGGCCGCCGCCCCCGTCGGGAAGCGGCGACCCGTGAGGGCGCGAGGCGGCACTCAGCGCGAGACGAAGCTGATGAGCAGGGCGAGGAGCATGAACAGCCCGCCGAGCACGCTGGTGACGCGGATGAGGCCGCCCTCCACTCCGCGCCCGCCGAGCAGCGAGCCGCCGGAGGCCATGCTGGCGGTGAGACCCGCCTGCTTGGGCACCTGGAGGAGAACGAAGAACACGAGGCCCACGCACACGAGGGCGAAGAGGATGATGAACAGGGTCAGGATCATGGAATACCTCGGGGGAGGGCGGAGGCCGCCGTTGCCCCGAATCTAACACGGGCCTGCTTTGCGGCGGAGTTGCCCGGCGCGGGGAGGGCAAAAGGGCGGGGACTTCAATCTTTTCCCAGAATCAGGGCCTAGACTGCGGCCACGCCCCTTTCCTCCCACTCCCCAGGAGGCCGACGTGACCGCTCAAGCTGGCCGGGTTCAGGAGTTGTTCCCCCCTCGTCTCCTCGTGGCAGGTGCAGTCCGGGCAGGTGCAGGATGAAGGCGCTATGGCTGGCCCTGGGTGCGGGTGCCCTCGGGCTGAGTTTCGCGGCGGGCCGTCTGAGTGCCCCTTCCGCCACCGAAACGGCCCGTTCGGGTCTCGGGGCGGCTCTGGTGCAGGTTCAAGGTCAAACGCCCACCGACCCGAACGATCCGCGCGAGGTCTTCCCGCTCGTGCCCGGCCCCGGTGACGAGCCGGGCCAGGGGCAGGGGCAGCAACCCGGTCCCCAGCAACAGGGACAGCAGCCGGGTCAGGGTGAATGCACCGTGCTGATGTTCAAGGACGGGCAGATGTACCGCATGCAGCCGGGGCCGGGGCAGCAACCCGGCCAGCAGCCCGGCCCCGGTGAGCGCGGCGACGGGCAACCCGGCAGCGACAACGAACTCTTCCCCATCCAGCCCTTCGACGCGCCCTCCCTGCCGCTGCCCGGCCTGCCGCCCACCTCCGCTCCCGATATGAGGGTCTGATGACGAATCCCGCTCCGCTGACTCCGCTCTCTCCGCAGGCCGTCACGAACGCCTCGGCCCGGCTCCGCACGCTGCTGTTCGAGGTCAAGAAGGTCATCGTCGGGCAGGACCTGTTGCTGGAGCGGCTGCTCGTCGCGCTGCTCGCGCGGGGGCATGTGCTCGTGGAGGGCGTGCCCGGCCTCGCCAAGACGCTGGCGATCAAGACGACCGCCGACGCCATCGGGGCCTCCTTCCGGCGCATCCAGTTCACGCCCGACCTCGTGCCCGCCGACCTGATCGGGACGCGTATCTACAACCAGCGGGACGGGGCCTTCGAGGTCGAACTCGGCCCGGTGTTCGCCAACCTGATTCTGGCCGACGAGATCAACCGCGCGCCCGCCAAGATTCAGTCGGCGCTGCTGGAGGCGATGCAGGAGCGGCAGGCGACCATCGGCCTCCAGACCTTCCGGCTGCCCGATCCCTTCCTCGTGCTGGCGACGCAAAACCCCATCGAGTCGGAGGGCACCTACTTCCTGCCCGAGGCGCAGGTGGACCGCTTCATGTTCAAGGTGATCGTGAGCTACCCGAGCTTCCACGAGGAGATGACGGTCGTGGAGCGGGTCTCGCAGTCGTTCGCGCCCGTGGCGGTGCAGCTCTCCGCCGACGAGCTGCGCGAGTTGCAGACGATGGCCGATGGGGTGTACGTTCACCCGTCGGTGATGGAGTACGCGGTGACGCTCGCGCGGGCGACCCGCGACCCGGCGGCGGTGCGGCTGCCCGAGCTGAGCCGGGCGATCACCTATGGGGCCAGCCCGCGCGCCAGCGTGAACCTGATCCTGGGCGCGAAAGCCCTCGCTATCGTGCGCGGGCGGGAGTACGCGCTCCCGGAGGACGTGCGCGACCTCGCGCCGGAGGTGCTGCGCCACCGCATCATGCTCTCGTACGAGGGGCTGGCGGAGGAAGTGAAAGTCGAGGAGCTGGTGGGCAAACTCGTCGCCGCCGTGCCGCTGCCGCGCGTCCACCTCGGCGACCCGCACGGGGCCGCCCCGCCGGTCGTGACGCGCGATGAGCCTGCTTAGGCGTCGTCAACGGGTGGTGGCCCCGCCGCCCGTCCCGGCTCCGGCCCCGGCCCGGCCCCCGCTGGAGGTGCCCGCCCATCTCCTGCGTCGGCTGGAGTTCAAGGTGGTGCGGCGGCTCGACGGCTTCCTGTTCGGGGACTACCGGGGGCTGTTCTACGGTCCCAGCCTCGACCTCGCGGAGGTGCGCGAGTACCAGCCGGGCGACGAGGTGCGGCGCATCGACTGGAATGTGACGGCCAGAAGCGGGCGGCTGCACGTCCGCCAGTACCGCGAGGAGCGCGAGCTGACGGCGTGGCTGATCGTGGACACGTCCGCCTCCATGAGCTTCGGCACCCGCCGCGCGCTCAAGCGGGACCTGGCGCGGGAGTTCGCGGGCGTGGCGTCGCTCGTCATCACCCGGCACGGCGATAAGATCGGGGCGGTGACGTTCGGGCCGAGTTCGGGGATGGTGCCGCCCCGCAGCGGGCGGGCGCAGGCCCTCGCGGTGATGACCCTGCTCTCGCGGGGGGTGGTGCCCGGCGCGTCCCCGGCGGCGGACCTCGCCTCGGCCCTGAACGCGGTGGAGAACACCCTGCGGCGGCGCTCCCTGCTGTTCGTGGTGTCGGACTTCCTGGAGGTGGCGACGCCGGGCGCGGGGGGCTGGGCGGGGGCGCTCGGTCGGCTCTCACAGCGGCATGACGTGGTGGCGGTGCGGGTGTCGGACCCGGCGGAACGGTCCCTGCCCGACGTGGGCGGCCTGCGGCTGCGCGACCCGGAGACGGGCGGGGAGCTGTGGCTCGACACCTCCGACCCGGGGGTGCGCGCGGCCCACGCCCGGCTGGTGGGCGAGCGGGACGAGGCGCTGCGGCGCACGCTGCGGACGGCGGGGGTGGACCTTCTCGACCTCGGGACCGAGCGTGACCCGGTGGGGCCGCTGCTGCGCTTCGCGGCGGCGCGGCGGGGGAGGCGGACATGACCTTCGGCTTTCCGGCCCTGCTGTGGCTGCTGCTGCTGCTGCCGCTGGCGGTGTGGGCACTCGTGGCGTCGGGGCGGCGGCGCGAGAAACGGGCGCAGACCTACGCCGATCCGCACCTCCTCGGCTCGGTGCTGCGGGCGGGCAACCCGCGCCGGGCGTGGCTGCCGCTCGGGCTGCAACTCGGGGCGCTGGGGCTGCTGCTGTTCGGGGCCGCGCAGCCCGTCGCCAAGCCCAGCCTGCCCGTCAACAAGGCGTCGGTGATCATCGCGCTCGACGCCTCGCGCTCCATGCTCGCCGACGACGTGAAGCCCACCCGGCTGGAGGCGGCCCGCGAGGTCGCCCGGCAGTTCCTCGACCTCGCCCCGGCCTCCACCCGCATCGGCTTCCTGACCTTTTCCGACAACGCCTCGGTCCTCGTGCGGCCCACCACCGACCGTCAGGCGGTCCTCGACGCCCTGAACCGGGTCAAGCCCGCGCAGGCAACTTCCTTCGCGGGGGCGATGGTCAGCGGCGTGCGGGCGCTGCCGGGCCGGGAGAAGGCGGTGCCGCCGCGCGAATTGCTGGAACTGCCCCCGCAACCCAACGCCACCCCGATTGACCCGCAGACCCTCCCACCGGGCGCGATCCTGCTCCTCTCGGACGGCATCTCGAACCGGGGGGCCAATCCCCTCATTGCCGCGCGCTTCGCCTCGGACCACAAGGTCAAGCTGTACGCGGTCGCCCTGGGCACCGAGGGCGGCGCGGTGAGCCGGGTGGAGGGGCAGCTCGTGTTCGTGCCCTTCGACACGCGCGAGATGAGCCGCCTCGCGCAACTGACCGACGGGGAGTTCCTGTTCCCGCCCGACCCCGAGAAGCTGCGCGGCCTGTACCGCGACCTCGGCACGGCGATTCGCTGGGAGCCGAGCGAACTGGGTCTCGGCGGCCCGCTCGCCGGACTCGCGGCGCTGCTGCTCGTGCTGGGCGGCGGGCTGGCGCTGGCGTGGCAGCGGAGGGTGCCGTGAGGGGAGAGTCGCCAGTCGCCAGTCGCCAGTCGCCAGAGTGGGGACAGGGGAAGTGGCGTTCAGCGGGGGGGCAACTGAGTTCTACATATGGCCGCGTCGGGACGCCTCACCCTCTTGAGAGGCTGACGGAAAGGCTAGTAAGACGCGGAGGCTCTCCGAGTTTTTCCTGGCGACTGGCCGCTGGCGGCTGGCGACCCCTCGACCGGCGACTCCCCCCCACCCGAGGACCGGAGGTAAATCCATGAGCTTCACCTGGCCCTGGGCGCTGGCTGCGCTGGCGCTGCTGCCCGTGTTCGTGTGGCTGTACCTGCGCGGGCTGCCCCGCCCCGCCGAGGCCGCCGTGCTGCACCCCGACCTGCGGTTGCTGGCGCAGGCGAGCGCGCGGCCCCGCCCGCTGCGGCGGCACCTCCCGGCGCTGCTGTACCTGGGGGCGCTGTCGCTGGCGCTCGTGGCGCTGGCCCGGCCCACGGCCCCGCTGCCGCTGCCCGACAACCGGACGACGATCATGCTCGTCATCGACGTATCGCGCTCGATGGAGGCGCAGGACATCAAGCCGAGCCGCTTCGTGGCCGCGCAGGAGGCGGCGCGCAATTTCGTGCGGTCGCTGCCGCAGGGGGCGCGGGTGGGGCTGGCGTCCTTCGCCGGGTACGCGGTCCTGAACGCGCCGCCCACCACCCGCCACGAGGAGGTCTTCGCGGCTATCGACGGGCTGGGCATGGCTCGCCGCACCGCCATCGGGGAGGGGCTGCTGGAGGGGCTGAACGCCCTGCCGGAGCGCGGACCGAACGCGACCGAGACGAAGAACCTCCCGGCGGCGGCCATCGTCCTGCTCTCCGACGGGCGCAACAACAGCGGCTCGGACCCGCTGGAGGCGGCGGCGCAGGCGAAGAAGTTCGGGGTCAAGGTCTACACCGTCGGCCTGGGCACCGAGAACGGTGATCCGGGCGGCGCGGGCTGGGGCGGCTTCTGGGGAGGCTTCGATGCCGAGACCTTGAAGCAGATCGCCTCCTCCACGGGCGGGCGCTACTTCGAGGCCCGGTCGTCGGGTCAGCTCAACACGATCTACCGCGAGTTGGGCCGCTCGCTGGGCTGGACCGTCCAGCCGCGCGAGGTGTCGGGCTTCGTCGCCGCCCTCGCCGGACTGGCCCTGCTGGGCAGCCTCGCCGCCTCGGACCGGATGAGTCGGCGCATCCTGTAGGCTTGTCTCTCGTCCCGTGCGGTGCCCACTCCCCCCGTCAGGGGGGGTTCGCATGTTCGTCCCCGACACAGGCCCGGTTCTGCTTGACTCTCCGGGTGCGACTTCTCTTCCTTCTTCCAGTTCTCCTCGCCGCCTGCGCCCCGTCCGTCAGCTCCAGCTCCTCCGCTTCCACGCCGCGCCTCGTCAGCTCAGGGCAGGTGTGGACCATGACCGTCGAGGGTCAGCGGGGGGAAAGTGAGCTGCTGGTCGATACCCTCCGCGACGAGGGCAGGGACGGCTACTTCTATTACACGAAGAGCCGACTCGTTCAGGCGCGAATGGTGAGCGACCGCTTCATCGTCGAGCAAAACGACGACGGAACGCCCGCCTTCCTGACGATCATCCGGTTTGACCTGGAGGCGAGCGGGACGGCACCCCGGACCTGTGCCGTCCCCCGTCCGGTGCGGGTAGCACCCGGCGAGGCCCTGCAGGGCATCTACATGAATGGCAAGGTAGATAGTTACCGTCTTTCCTCCGCCGTGGTGCCCTCGAAGGAGGCCCTCGCCGTCAATGTCCGCTGCACGCTGACGCGGGTGAAGTAGGCCTTCACAGGGCGGAGGGCAAGTCCTGGCATGAGACTGAGACCAGAATCTGCCCTCCGGCCTTTTGCTGTTCCGTCTACAGCATTTGGCATTGGCAGAGGAATGGTCATGTTGAGGGCCGCGAAGCATCCTCCACCTCGTGATAGGAGGCCCTTCGCGGCCCTCAGGGTGACACCTCTTCTTTCGTCAACCGCTCTCATCCATATGGTTCGAGCCAGAGCGACGACCCCAGCCGCAGCGAACTTCGGCTTCAGGCCGGGGTGAGGGAGAGCGGACCAGCAGGACGGAAGCCCCCCACCACGGTGGGTCTCCCGTCGTTCAGCTCAGGAGCGAAGGGCCGCTTCCAGCCACGCCAACTCCTCCTCGGTGCGGGCAAGGCTGGGCAGGATGTGCCGCTCCAGCACGCCGAGGTTGGCCGCGTCCTGCTCGGGCCGGGTGTTCTCGTGGAGGATGAGGGCCACGTCATAGGCGAGGTCTTCGAGCACGCGGCGGAGGAAGTAGAAACCCAATACGTTCGGGGCGAGCCGAATCTTCCGTCCGGCGGCGGCCTCATAGGCGGGCAGAACTTCCGGCAGCCGGGCGTGGAGCATCCACAGGTCATGCTCGGGCGGAGCGAGCCGGGCCGTCTCCCAGTCGATAATCCACAGTTCCCCCGCTGCGTCCCGCATGACGTTGCCGCCGTGCGCGTCCGTGTGACACAGGACGAACTCGCGGGACTGGGAACGGACGGCCTGTTGGAAGAACCGTGCCCGTGCCAGAAGCCGCTCGAGGTCGGCCTCAAGAGGGAGCAGGAGGTCACGGAGCGCCTGAACGCCGGGGCGGGCGTCGTACCGACCGTCTCGCAGAAGTCGCAGGTCTTCCGTCAACGAACGCTCGAAGGGCAGGTCGAAGTCCTCCGGGGGGACGGGCAACCCCGCCACAACCGAGGTGACTTGCCGTGTTCCCGCGTGCAACCGTCCCAGCAGGGGCGCGAGGGCGTCCAGTGCCCCCCGCCAGTCCGCCGACAGGTTCTCCCCCTCGCTCCACCCGTGGACGACGAGCAGTTGGCCTTCCACCTCGGCGAGATCGGCACCGCTCAGGGTGGGGACGGGACGGGGCACGCGGGTCAGCACTCCGCTTCGGCGCAGGGCGTGGAGCAGGGGCACTTCCGCCGCGACGCGCCCCGCCGCCAGCAGGCCGGAGGGGGTGTTCGGCAAGACCTTGAGGAAGAAGCTCCCGCCCGGTCCCTCGGCGCGGTAGGCGGGGGCCGTCCCACCGGGGAGGAAGGTCAGGTCGTTCACGTCCAGCCCGTAGGTGGACCGGACCACGCCGAGAAGCGCCGTCCGGCTCAAGGTGGGTTCGGCGGCCACGCCCGCCCCTTACCCCCCGCGCCGGATGAGGGCCGGGTATTCCGGCTGGCCGAAGAGGGGCGTCAGGGTGGGCACATTCAGCGGCAGGGTGACGGTGCGGCCCGCGAGGGTGACGGTCACACCGACGGGGGCGCGGCGGGCGGCGAGCGTGACGCCGGGCAAGTCCGCGAGGGCGGCCAGCGGCACGAAGGCGGCGCGGTCCACGTAGCGGACGGGCACGGGCACGCCCGGTTGCGCGGCCTGCGTGCCCGTGCCGTCGGGGAGCGCCAGCGTCGCCGTGCGCGGAGTCAGCAGGCGGATGGGCGTGCCCAGCGCCCCCGTCAGCTCCCGCAGCGGCAGGTACACCTGACCGTCCAGTGTCCGCGCGCTCTGCCCGGCGGCCTGCGCGTACTGCTCGGGCGTGAGGACCGGAGTTGGTGGGGGCGTGACGGGGGCGGGCTGGGTGGGGGTCGGTTGCGTGGGAACGGGCTGGGCCGGACGGGGCGTGTTCGGCGCGGGCACGTTCGGTGTAGGCACGGTCGCAAGAACGGCGGTCGCGGCGGCCCGCTTCGCGGCGGTGCGGGTGGCCGCCTCGGTCGCCGTCAACACCCGGCCCCATCCGGCGGGCACACCGCGAAAGCTCGTCCACGGGCCGTCCGCCAGGGGCCGCTGCCGCTCCACGGCATTCAGCGCCCCGCCCTCCCCGGAGAAGTAGAGGGTACCCGCATCGCTCACCGCCACAGGCGTGTCGATCTTGCGGCCCGACTCGATGCGCCACAGTAGTCCCCCCGTCTTCCCGACGGCGTGGACGGTGCCCTTGAGGTCCCCCACCACGACCGTTCCGTCGCTCAGCTCGGCGGCGGGGGCGACGACGGGTGATCCGGCGGTGTACACCCACGCGTCCCTGCCCGCCGTGTCCACCGCGTACACGTTGCCGTCGTAACTGCCGACGACGACCAGATCACCGCTCGTCACGATGGGACTGGCGTTCACGAAGAGGCCGGTCGCCCGCGTCCAGCGCAGCTTGCCGCCGGGGTCCACCGAGTACAGGCGGCGGTCGCTGGAGCCGAAGTAGATGTTGCCCGCACGGTCGAGCGCCGGGGAGCTGAAGACGAGCGACCCGGCGCGGAAGGCCCACTTGAGCGTCCCGTTCGGCGTCAGGGCGTGGAGCTGGTTGTTCTGCCCACCGAAGTAGATCGTGCCGTCCGCCGCCACGAGCGGGCTGCTGAACACGGGCGAGCCGACCTTGAAGCTCCAGAGGATTTGCCCCGCCCCGGAGAGCGCGTACACTGTCCCGCCCGCCGTGGCGACGATCACGCTGCCGTCGGGGCGCAGGGCCGGGCTGGCGTAGATGTCCCCATCGAGCCTCGTCCGCCACAACAGTTGGCCCGCCGCGTCGAGCGCGTAGATGTGGTCGTCGTAGGACGCGGCAATCACCGTGCCCTGCGGCGTGATCACGGGATGCGCGCGCCCCAGGTCGCCCACGGCGTAGCTCCACCTCTCCACGCCCCGCGCGTCGGTGCGGTGAACGCGGGCATCCGAGCCGACGAAGATGAGGTCTCCCCCATCGGTGACGGCGATGCTGGACACCACCTTGAGGTCGCCCAGCGGCGTCACCCTCGGCGCGACCTGGGCGGGTGAGGGGGCGGACGGCGTAACCGGTTGGGCGAGGGCGGCGGGGGCGAGGAGACAGAGGGCCAAAGACAGCGAGAGGATTTTCCTCATGTGAAGGTGAGCTCCTTTACAGTCCCTTTACGGGGTGGCGAGGTCGATAGACGCCCGCAAGGGTAGCGTCCTAAGATGCGACTCGCTATGAAAAAGATTCTCATGCTGACCGCATTTGCCCTCGCTGGCCTCGCCGCCGCGCAGGACACCACGACGCCGCCCCCCGCCGACACGACGACCCCGGCGGCCCCGACGGACACGACCACCACCCCGGCTCCGGCGGACACCAGCACCACGACCACCGATACCACCCAGACGACCACGACCCAGACCACGACCGCCGCGCCCGCCACGGAGGTGGACCCCACCACCCTGAGCGCCGCCGACAACTTCACGCGCGCGCAGGAGCTGGCCGTGCAGGCGGACGTGGCGTACCCCGTGTCCTTCTACGACCGCACACTCTGGAAGGCGTCCGTGACCCACGCGTTCTACGCCGCCAACCAGGAGGCGACCAACCGCGACTACCAGGCGTACCTCGCGCAGCTCTACACCAAGACCCAGTGGTGGATCAACGCCTACAACGCGTGGAACCGCCTCGGTGAGCTGACCGACCAGGAAAAGCAGCTCGCCTCCCTGAGCGCCGCCAAGCTCGCCTACATCGCCCTCCAGCGCGGCGACCGCACCGCCGCCCGCACCTACGTGGACAAGGGCGTGGGCTGGGCCGACAGCCCCAGCCTCCAGTCGATCCTGCGCCGCCTGTAAACGCCGCGAGTCGCAACGCGTCCTCCTCGTTGGGGGCGCGTTTTTTATTGTTTGGGGCGGCCAGGGGCCAGCTTCCAGCCGCCAGCGGGAAGGGTAGACTCGGCCCATGCGGCTCCTCGTCCTCTCCGACACTCACGGCCTCCTTCGCCCGGAGGTCCTGGCCCTCGTTCGTGAGGCGGACGCCGTGCTCCACGCGGGCGACGTGGGGAGGCCGGAGGTTCTGGACGGGTTGCGGGCGGAGTCGTCCGGCCCCGTCCACGCCATTCGGGGGAACGTGGACCGTACGCCGCCCCTCTCCAGCCTGCCCGAGACGCTGCTCGTGGAGTTCGGCGGAATGGGCGTCTACCTCCTGCACAACTTGGACGACCTCGACCTCTCCCCTGAGTCAGCAGGTATTCATGTCGTGATCAGCGGGCACACGCACAAGCCAAAGCTGGAGGAGCGCGGCGGCGTGACCTACCTCAACCCCGGCTCGGTCGGCCCCCGGCGCTTCTCACTGCCCGTCGCGTGCGCGTGGCTATATCTGGACGGGGAAGGCGGCGTTCGGGTGGAAGCCCTGACGTTGAATGTTTAAGAACTCCCGCCCGCTCTGGCGACTGGCGACTGGCGACTCTCCAAAGTCCCCCTCCTCGGCAGATGGAAGCCGGTGATAGCCTCCCCCCCATGACCACGCCCGCCTCCGCACCGACCCGCGTTCACGGCACATTGCACGCCCTCCAGGTACCCATCCCCTACCCCATGAAGACGGTGACGGTCCTAATCGACGCGCCGCCGGGTGGCCCGGTGACTCTGATCGACACGGCGCTCGACACGCCGGAGGCACGGCAGGCCATAGAGGACGGACTGGCGGCCTTTGGGCTGCACTGGGGGGATGTGGAGCGGGTGATCGTGACGCACCACCACCCGGACCATTACGGGCTGGCGGGCGTGGTGGAGGAACGCAGCGGCGCGGCGGTGCAGATGCTCGACGTGGAGATCGGGCGCGGCGAGCGGTACTGGCACCTGTGGGAGGAGTGGCTGCCCGGCCACATCAAGCACATGCGGGACCACGGCCTCCCACCCGAACTCGTCGAGACGCTGGAGCACGACAGCCGCCGGGGACGGGCACGCGTCCACCCGGCGAGCCGCGTCCAGCCCCTGCGCGAGGGCCAGAGCGTGCCTCTGGCGGGCGGGGAGTGGGAGGTGCTGTGGCTGCCCGGCCACGCCGACGGGCACCTCGGGCTGTGGAACGAGGCCGAGAGCCTGCTGATCGCTGGCGACGCGATCCTCCCGCGCATCTCCCCGAACGTGGGCCTGTACGCCTACACGCGGCCCGATCCCCTCGGCGACTACCTCCAGACGCTCGGCAAGCTGGAGGCGCTCAACCCCGCCCGCGCCGTCGTCGGGCACCACGGCCCCGTGATGGAGGGAGTGCAGGCCCGCGCCCGTGAGCTGCGCGCCCACCACCACGAGCGGCTGGACTTCATCCGCGCCGAGGCGACCCGTGAGCCGCGCAGCGCCTACGGCCTGTCCCTCGCCATGTTCAACCGCGAGCTGAACACCGCCGGACGACGCTTCGCCCTCGCCGAGACGCTGGCGCACGCCGAACACCTGCACCTGCTGGGGCAACTGGCGCGCACGTGGCAAGGCGGGGCGTGGGTGTACCACGGGTAAGGGACAGCAGAGAGAGGTCCCGCATCTCGCCGTGATGTCAGGAAAGGTCGTCTCTTCCAGGAACCCGGCTCAACCCGTTCCTGGTTCTCCTCCCTGAGTCGCCCGAGTGTCCCCGGAGGGAATGCTCTGGAAGTACCTTTCCTGAATGGGCTTGTACAGCACGCCTGCGCTTGCTATCCAGTCGAGGACGCGTCGGTAGTCTCCGGGCAATTCATGGATTTCGAGCACTTGCCTCGGCAGGATGTAGACGGACTCCGGACGCCCTGAGTGGAGAACGATCTGGTCGCCCTCGATGGTCCGGGCAGTCATGACGCAGTAAGCAAGTTCGGCCTGTGGGAGAACTTCCGGATTCTTCCAATAATAGTGGTTCGCCCAGACCTGACGGTCCCTCTGGACCCGCTCCATCACCATTGCCGGGCCGAACGTCATGACGACGGTGCAGTAGGTCCCCAGCCCGAGTTCGGCCAGGAACTCCCGGTATCCGGGGGGAAACGTGAGGCCGAGCGCACGTTCAGCCGCCGCGACCTCAAGCGGTGGGATGGTCGCCGTCAGTGGACCGATGCGCCGAACGTCCTCGTACATCCGGGGAACGTAGCATGAGCCGGATTCCCGGCGGCGGAAGGGAAACCGTCTCAAGGTGCCGTCCCGCCGATTTCCCCGCACCCACCCGCTCTATACTCGCGCGCATGACCGAACTTCAGCGCATCGTGCGGGCGCTCCAGGCGAGCGGCATGGCCGTCGAGACGGTCGAGGACGGCGCGCTGGTCCGCAACGGCGAGAGCCGGGTGGCGCTGTTCGCGGACGCGGACCACCGGGGCGGCGTGATCGTCCGCCTTCACCTCGACCTCGATCTGTACGTCGAGGAGGACTCGCTGCCCGACATCCTGATGGGCATGAACCTGATGAACCAGGGTCTCGACTACGGCACCCTGAACCTCGACCCCGTGGACGACGAGGACGAGGACGACGACAGCCCCCTCACCTTCGCCGTGCTGGGCCGCGCCGTGCTGTGGCTACGCGACCTCGGCCCTTCCGAGTTGGAGCGCCTGCGCGAGCACCTGCGCCGCTTCGAGGCCGAAGTGACTGAGGCGGTGGAACGGACCCTGCACGGGAGCCGGGGGATGAGCGCGTAGGCACCAGACCCCCTGCGAGGTGGCGCGCTGAGGGTCAAGGACAGAAGGCGCGAAGCACCAGGCGCTCGCCGTTGGCCTTCTGCTTTTTGCAACTTTTGTGAGAAGTCTCCTCTCCCCGGCTCCGGCCACAGATTCAACGTGTTGGCAGGTTGGAGAGCAGCGTCCTGGCCTGCTCGGCCACCTCCGCGTCGGCGAGGATGACGTACCGCTCGGCGCGCATCCCGCCGACGGAGGTGAAGTCGCGCCGCCCGCCGCTCATCGCGTAGCCCACGACGCTCCACAGCAGGCCCGTCAGGGCACCCATCACCATGCCGTAGGCGGCGGCATAGATCAGATTGCCGCCCCCCAGTCCCAGCAGGCCGAACAGCAGGCCGATGAACAGACCGATGAAGATGCCCTGCCCGAAGCCCAGGGTCGCCGCGCGGCCCCAGTCGAGGCGGCCCGTGACCTGCTCGACGGTCTTCAGCCCCTCGCCCACGATGGCGGTGCGCTCGACCGGGAACCGCTGGTCGCTGAGGTAATCCACCGCCCGTTGCGCCTCCGGGTAGGTGGCGTAGGTCGCCACGTTCACGCGGGCGCTCTGGTCGGGGATGAGGGCGGAGCGGGGGTCAGGCTGGGTCAAGGGGTCACGTCCTCCACCGCCAGGGTAGAGACCCGCCACCACCTTGCTCTGAGGGTGGGCTTTAGACAGCCTCATTCTTCCAACATCAGACCTTCGGCCCAGCTCAGCGCCCCTCCTCCACGACGATGCCCTCCTCGCCCATGCGGACGATGTTCGCCAGGGTCAGGATCGGCACGCCGAGGTCGGCCAGTTTGGCGCGGCCCTCCTCGAAGCCCTTCTCGATCACGCAGCCCAGCGCGAGGAGGTCGGCCCCGCTCCCCGCGATGATGTGCGACAGCGCCCGCAACGTGCCGCCCGACGCGAGGAAGTCGTCCACGACCACCACCCGGTCGCCCGGCCCCAGGTACTCGCTGCTCACGAAGAGGTCCACCACCCCGCCCTTCGTGCGGCTCACCGACCGGGCGGTGTAGACCCGCTCGTGCATGGTCACGGGCCGCTTCTTGCGCGCGTACACGAGCGGCACGCCGAGGACGAGCGCCGTCGCCAGCGCGGGCGCGATGCCGCTCACCTCGATGGTCACGACCTTATTGGGCCGCAGGGGCGCGAAGCCCGCCGCGAAACGTTCGCCCATCTCGCGCGTGAGACCGGGGAGAAGCTGGTGGTTGATCAGCCCGTCCACCTTGAGAATGCCGCCCGGCAGGACCTGCCCCTGCTCCCGAATCGCCTCCACAAGCGCCCGCATGAGGGCGAGTGTACCCGCCGGGCGGGGAGACACCGGGACCGCCTGTGCAGGTGAGAGGGGCCGAAATAAAAAAGCCGCCCTCTCAGGCGGTGATAAGAAAAAGATAGCGCGGGATGCGCGGGAAGTCAACCGCATACACAAGCTCTGGGCGGAGAGTTACACGAACTCGTCTGGGACGCCGTTTTCCTGCTCTCCAATCTTGGAGCCGAGCAACCGAGCCTGCATAGGTCAGCACCCATCTTCCCTCACTCCAGATCGTCGTAATGGTGGAGCAGCGCCGCGTCGGGGTCGCCGCCCGCGTGGTGGTGCCGGGCGACGAGGCGGGCGACGCGGGAGCGTGCCCCGGCCCGCGCGAGGAGTTCGGCCCCGAGTTCGGGGTGGTAGGCGCGCACGGCGAGCGGACCGAGGGGAACAAGCCGCGCGAGGCGGTTGGGCACCACGCCGACCAGCACCCGCTCGGCGACCCGGTACGGGCGGACGCTCTTGCCGCAGTCGTGCAGCAGGGCGGCGGCCACGAGGTCGGGCGCGGCGGCGGGGTGGTCACGCAGGAGGTGACGGGTCACGCGGCAGGCGTGGTCGCGGTCGCGGGCGTCCATGCCGAGGTAGACGCGCCGTTCGGGGGGAGTCAGCCAGGAACACGCCCAACGGTCGTCTGGTTTGGCCTGCGTGGCGCTCAGGCTGCGCGTCAGCCGCCCCACCTTGCCCGCATACCCGCGCACTTTGCGGGCCACTCGGGCGGGAATGGAGAGGGTGGGCATAGGGGGAGGATAGGGCGGCCAGCTTCCAGCCGCCAGCGGAACGGCAGTGAAAAGGAGAGTGACCGAACCACAGAGAGCAATTCGGTCACGGGCGAGGTGAGGTCCGGCTCAGTCGTCCGCCGCCACCGTCCCGGCCTCGACCTCCAGCGCGGCCAGCGCACGTTCGGCGCTCATCGCGGCCCGCGTCCCGGCACCAACGCTGGTGGCGAGCTGGCGGTACACGTAGTCCGACACGTCGCCCGCCGCGAAGAGCAGGGGCACGCTGGTGTAAATCTCGTCGGTGACTTCCACGTAACCGTCGTCGCGGAGCCTCACGGTGCCCTGCACGAAGTCGGTGTTCGGCACGTGCCCGATGAAGACGAACACGCCGTCGGTGGGCATATCCGTCACCTCGCCCGTCTTGAGGTTCTTCAGATGCACGCCGGTCACGCTGTCCTCGCCCTGAATCTCCTCGACCACGGTGTCCCAGACGAATTTCATCTTGGGGTTGGAGAAGGCGCGGGCCTGGGCCACCTTGTTCGCGCGCAGCGTGTCCCGGCGGTGGATCAGCGTCACCTCGTCGGCGAACTTCGTCAGGAAGAGGCCCTCCTCCACCGCCGCGTCGCCGCCGCCGATCACGACGACCCGCTTGCCCCGGTAGAAGAAGCCGTCGCAGGTCGCGCAGGTCGAGACGCCCTTGCCCCAGAAGTGTTCCTCGCCGGGCACGTTCAGCCGCTTGGGATTGGCCCCGGTGGCGAGGATCACGCTGCGGGCGCGGTAGGTAGCCCCGTAGCCGCGCACGGTGAAGGTATGCTCACGCCCGCCGGGCACGCACTCGATGGCCTCGACCTCCTCCATCTCGATGCGGGAACCGAACTTCTCGGCCTGCTGCACCATGCGCTGCGACAGCTCCATGCCGCTGATCGGCTCGGGAAAGCCGGGGTAATTCTCCACGTCCTCTGTCTGGGCGATCTGGCCGCCGGGCAGGCCCTTTTCCAGAATCACGGTCTTCAGGTTCGCGCGGCCCGTGTAGATCGCCGCCGTCAGCCCGGCGGGACCGCCGCCGACGATCACCACGTCGTAGTCCTGCGTCGTCTGGGAGCCACTCGTCATGGCAAAAGCGTACCACCGGCCACCTTTGGCGAAGGTCAGCCGGGCACACTTTACTTTTTAAAGCGATGAGGCCTGAAGTATAAAAGTTTGGGCGAAAATCTATACAAGTTTATTGGAGGATGAGAGCCGACCGGGCAGGCTACGACGGAGGAGGCTTTTCTACAATCCACACAACGTTTTCTATAACTCTTACAATTTTCTTACAACAAATGCCCTAGCCGTCATTTAAGTTTTCAACCAATTCTTCACAGACAGTTCATTCCTGTGTATGTCATTAAGCACACGTGAAGAAACGCGCGATTGCCGGTTCGTTGTTGACGCTGCTTCTGCTGGCCTGCGCCAGCACCTCCGGGACACCAGAGGGGGAGACGGGCACCCACGTCCATTCGGGCGGCTCGGCCCCGACGGTGGAGGCGAGCGCCGTGACGGTGCGGTGGTCGAACGCCTCCACCTGGGGTGGGAAGGTGCCCGCCGAGGGGGCGAGCGTGACCATTCCGGCGGGCAAGATCGTGCTGCTCGACGTTTCGCCGCCGCGCCTGGGGAGCGTGACGATCCCGGCTGGGAGTGCGCTGGTCTTCGAGGACGGTGCCGACCGGGAGCTGCGAACCGACTGGATCATGGTGCATGGGGGACGGCTGGAAATCGGCACCGAGGCGCAGCCCTTCACCCACCGGGCGACGATCACCCTGACGGACGCCCGGCCCGGCGAGAACGTCATGGACATGGGCGACAAGTTCATCGGGCTGATGGGGGGCGGCACCCTGGAGCTGCACGGTCAGCCGAGGTTGAGCTGGACGCGCCTCGCCGCGACGGCACGGGCGGGTCAGGCGGCGCTGACGCTCACGGAGACACCGAACTGGAAGGGGGGGGACACCATCGTCCTGGCAAGTACCGACTTCGATCACACGCAGGCAGAGACGGCGGTGGTGGCGGGCGTGAGTGGCACGACCGTGACGCTGACGGCTCCTCTAAAGAACGGGCACTACGGCGAGGTCCACACCTTCGCGGGGCGCACGCTGAGCGAGCGAGGTGAGGTGGGCCTGCTCTCGCGCAACGTGACCGTTCAGGGCGAGAGTAGCTCCAGCGCGGGCGGCTTCGGCGGGCACGTCATGATCATGGGCGGCTCGCGGGCACGGGTTGAGAACGCGCAATTCACCCGCATGGGGCAACTCGGCATCAATCGGCGTTACCCCCTGCACTTTCACATGCTCGGGGACGCGAGCACGTCCTACGTCAGGAACAACAGCCTGCACGGCCTGTTCAACCGCTGCGTCACGATTCACGGCACGAACAACCTCACGGTGCGGGGCAACGTCGCCGCCGGCACGGTGGGCCACTGCTTCTTCCTGGAGGACGGTGCCGAGGTCGGCAATGTGCTGGAGAACAACCTCGGCCTGAGCACGAGGAACGCCGCCGCCGGGAAGGCGGTCTTGCCAAGCGACCGGGGCGTGCCGGGCGCGGCGACCTACTGGGTCACAAACCCCGACAACACCCTGCGCGGGAACGTCGCGGCGGGCGGGGACGGGACGGGCTTCTGGTACGGCCTGCCACAGAACCCGACCGGGCTGAGCGCCACCACCAGCATCTGGCCGCGCCGCACGGCCCTGCGGCTGTTCAAGGACAACGTGGCCCACTCCTACGTCGAGCGTGGGCTGAACGTGGACGACGGCCCCCGCCCGGACGGCACCATCGAGACGGTCTACCACGAGGCGCGCGTGAATCCCGCCGATGAGAAGTCAGAGGGCGTCACCACCGTGTTTGAGAACTTCACCGCCTACAAGAACCGCAGCCACGGCGTCTGGCTGCGCGGCAGGAATCACGTCCTCAAGAACGCCACGCTCGCGGACAACGGCATCGGGGCGACCTTCGCGAGCTTCGACACCACCTTCTCGGGCGGGCTGGTCGTGGGCGAGACGGCCAACGTCGGCCAGACACACAACTGGGAGACGGTTGGCCTGGGCGGACGCAGCCTGCCCCGGCACTGGGACCCGAGCTTCCCCATTCGCGGCTACGAGTTCTACGACGGGCGCGTGGGTGCCGAGGGCGTGGTCTTCGCCAACTTCCAGCCCAACACCCAACGTCCGGCTTCGGCGCTCGGCTTCGTTCGCAAGAACCACTTTCCGGTCAGCCCGCGCAATTGGGCGCGTGGCCTGACCTTCGTGAACGCCACTCCGGTGTACCTCGAAAACCCCAGTGCCGAGAGCGACGGCGATCAGGCCGCCGTGTTCCTCGACACCGACGGCAGCGTGACGGGCACCGCCGGGCGCTACGTGACCGCCAGCGCGCCCCTGCTGTGGGACGCGAGCTGCGGGCACCGGGCCGCCTGGAACGCCTACGTGTGCGACAAGCCCTACGGCAAGGCGTGGTTTGAGGACGTTTCGGGGAGCGGGGCGGGCAAGCTCACCGTGACCCGGACGGACGGGGCGAACGTGACGTTCGCGGGCGTGCCGGGACGCCGCACCTACGTCTCCTCGGCGCTGCCCGCCCAGGCACACTATGCTCTGCGCTACGAGCGGGGAGCACCCAACCGCCTGCGTATCGGGCTGGACAACCGAGCTGTGGGCAACTGGCTGCGGCTGACCCTGCCGTTCACGGGCGAGCCGTACATCTACCGCGATTGGTGGATCGACAGCCGGAGCCGCCTCAAAAAGGTCACGCCAGCTCAACTGGACGCCACCCAGGGCGACAGCTACGCCCTCGTGAACGGCACCCTGTACCTCAAACTCCAGGTGCAGACGGGCCGCGAATGGGCCGTCCTCGACGTGTGTAAGCAGGACCTCTGCCGCTAGGCTGACCCCGCCGGGGCCGTGTGCACATGTGCGTGTGCGCGGCCCCAACAGGACGGAACGCGCCGCAATGAAAAACCCCGCCCGAAGGCGGGACTTTTTCTCTGGTTTTCTGGCTGGGGCACAAGGACTCGAACCTTGATTAACGGTGCCAGAAACCGACGTCCTGCCATTAGACGATGCCCCAACATCTGCTCTGGCGGCTCACGCCTTCTGAATGGGTGAGCGTGAGGGAGTATAGCCGCGCCTTCTCCCGCCGTCAATCACCGCGCGGCCCCTCCTCATCACAGCGCGAGTGACAAAACTCATTGAATGTCGATTGGACCGCGTGCAAGCCGTGCTTGCCCCCCCTGGACGGGTGGTGCTAGAGTGTGGTGTTGCCGCGCTCCAGCGCAGGTACAGGATATGTGGAGCCGGGCGCGTGAAGTGCCGGGCACCCAGGAGGAGCAGGAGTTCATGGAAGACCAGACCCAGACCCCCGTCGCAGATGGCGGGACCACTCAGCCCACGCCGGGCACCGAGCAGACGGACGCCCCGCAGATCAGCGTTGCGCCCGTGACCCAGGCCGCCCCCACCCAGGCAGGCGGCAGCGACGACCGCGACTACCCTGCCATGACGATGGAGGACGTGCTCGCCAGCGAGGCGACCGAACACCAGTCGGTCAGCCGGGGCGACATCGTGGACGGCACCGTCGTGTTCATCGGGAACGAGGGCATCGCCGTGGACGTCGGCGCGAAGGTGGAGGGCACCATTCCCCTCAACCAGATCGCCGAGGAGCCGGTGACGCTGGAAGAAGCCCAGGCGATGTACAAGCCCGGCGACAAGATCGAGGCGTACGTCGTGCGGGTGGACCTCGCCAACAGCCAGATCGTCCTGAGCAAGAAGCGGGCCGATCAGGACAAGGGCTGGCGCGTCCTGGAGCGGATGCAGGAGCGCGACGAGGCTTTCGAGGTCGAGGTGCTGGAGAAGGTGCGCGGGGGCCTCGTGGCGCAGGTCGAGGGCATCCGGGCCTTCCTGCCCGCCTCGCAGGTGGACACGCGGCGGGTGAACGACCTCGATCCCTACGTCGGCAAGCCCCTGATGGTCAAGCTGATCGAGCTGAACCGCAAGCGCAACCGCGTGATCATCAGCCACCGCGCGATCATGGAGGCCCAGAAGGCCCAGGCGCGCGAGGCGACGGTGAACAAGCTCCTTCCCGGTGCCACCTTCGAGGGCGAGGTCGTCGAGATCACCGACTTCGGGGTGTTCGTCAACCTGGGCGGCATCGACGGGCTGGTGCACCGCAGCGAACTGACCTATGGCCGCTTCAATCACCCGCGCGACGTGGTGAAGGTGGGCGACAAGGTGCAGGTGCAGGTTATCGACGTGGACGAGGGCCGCGAGCGCATCAACCTCTCGATGAAGTCGCTGACCCAGGACCCCTGGGAGGGCGCGGTCGAGAAGTACCATATCGGCCAGCGGGTGAAGGGCAAGGTCACGAACCTGACCAACTTCGGTGCCTTCGTGGAGCTGGAGAGCGGGCTGGAGGGCCT
The DNA here is from genome assembly GCF_036543075.1 of Deinococcus sp. YIM 134068. Classification (NCBI taxonomy): domain Bacteria; kingdom Thermotogati; phylum Deinococcota; class Deinococci; order Deinococcales; family Deinococcaceae; genus Deinococcus; species Deinococcus lichenicola. Next base: position 34,219 of record NZ_JAZHPF010000004.1, on the reverse strand, counting down.
CGTCCACGTCAGCGAGATGAGCTGGACCAAGCGTGTGCGTCACCCCAACGAGGTGATGAAGGAAGGCGACGAGGTCGAGGCCGTCATCCTGCGGATCGACCCCAAGGAGCGGCGCATCTCCCTTGGCATTCGCCAGACCACGGACGATCCGTGGAGCGCGCTGCCCGACCGCTACCCGCCCGGCACCCCCGTCAAGGGCAAGATCACGGGCATGACCGACTTCGGCGTGTTCATGGAGATCGAGGAGGGCATCGAGGGCCTGATCCACATCAGCGAACTCGACACGCAGCGCGTGAACAACCCCGCCGACCTCTTCAAGAAGGGCGACGAGATCGAGGCCGTGATCCTCAACATCGATCCCGTGGAGCAGCGCGCCAGCCTCTCGCGGCGTCGGGCGCTGGGCGGCGGCGGCCCGGTGCGCGACTACGTGAGCCAGGGCGGCGGCACCCGCAGCGACCGGTACAGCGGTGGCGGCGGCGGGCAGGGCGGTGGACGCAGCGGTGGACGCGGTGGCCGGGGCGGTGGGGCGGACTACGCCTTCAACGCCAAGGACGCCTCGCAGGGCGGCGGCAAGATCAGCACGAAGCTGGGCGACGTGTACGCCGACCTCTTCGCGCAGTTCGGCCTCGGCAGCGACAAGAAGGACGACGCCAAGACCGAGGGCGCTGGGGACGAGGCAAAGCAGGGCGAGTAAGTCTCAGCCCACCAAGCAGGCCCGCTGGGAGCGATTCCGGCGGGCTTCCTTTATAGGCGTTCCGCCAAGAGGGCTTGCAAACGACGTATTTCGGCAATGAGGGATAGAATGTCATCACGTGCACGAGCAATAAAGACTACGTTTTCGTCAAACTCCTCTTCAAGCGCGAGAGCAGGACTTTGCAGACATGTGATAGCTATTACGTCCCCACAGTCAATTTTGCCCTCAGCAGGAAGTTTCTTACCGCGTCCATGATCTGCGTAGACGCCATCTAGCTGCTTCCCTCATGGGGTACGGCCTACGTACACTGCACCCTGATACAGAGCGTCATCTGTGAAAATGACGTGCCAGGGACCAGAGGTCGTGTTCTTCAATCTGGCTTCGATGACACCTAACTCGTCATCTGTCATCTGTCATCAATCTCAGCTTGCGCCTCGATGCCTCTCCGGGCAAGCTCGCGCGTCTTTACCCTTCTGTCCTGCTCAGGGCAGCTGCCAGCGCACGGTCCCTCTCTGGTCAGTGCGCCACACCCGCGCCCCCGCCTCAGCGACTCGCGCCAGAACGTCGGAGTGGGGGTGGCCATAGGTGTTGCGGCCCACGCTCACCAGCACGTCGGCGGGCGTGCTCTCGCGCAGAATGGCCGAACCCGTACTGTGGCGGCTGCCGTGGTGCGCGGCCTTGAGGAGGTCGAGGTCGCCGACGCCCAGCCGCACCTCCATCCCGGAGGAGAGGTCGCCCAGCAGGGCGGCGCGGAAGCCGGGCGACTCCACGGTGAGGGCGACGCTGTTCTCGTTGTCCTCGGGCTGCCACGCGCCCTGCGGGGGCCACAGGACGGTGAGCGTCACGTCCTCCGCCGTCACCCGGTCGCCGCGCCGGACCTCGCGGACGGGCACGCCCTCCTCACGGGCGACGGTGAGGAGCGCCGTCAGCACGGGGTCATCCGTCTTGGGCTGACCGATCCAGAGTTCACCGACCGGGAGGGAGCGGAGGACGGCGGAGAGGCCCTCGATATGGTCGGTGTCGGCGTGGGTTGCAATGACGGTGGAGAGGCTTCTGACCCCCAATGCACGCAGGGCGGGGACGACCGTCCGCCCGCCCACGTCGTAGTCGCTGCCCACCGAGCCGCCGCCGTCCACGAGGACGCTCAGGCCGGGGGCGCGGACGAGGGTGCTGTCGCCCTGGCCGATGTCCAGAAAGACCAGCTCGCGGGTGGGCCGCAGCAGGCCGGGCAGGAGGGTTAGGAAGGCACACGCGAGCAATGTGCCCAGCGCCACGGGTGCCCGGACGCGGCCCCGCAGCCACAGCACGCCCGCCAGCGCGGCGACCGCGTAGGCGACGAGACCCGCCGGGCCGATGGCACCCCACGTCAGGACTGGGGCACGCCCGAACAGCTCCACCACGCCGAGCAGGGCGGAGGCGAGCAGGCCGTTCGCCCAGTTCACGACGACGGCGAGCGGACCGAGCAGCCCCGCCACAAAGCCCAGCGGCACGAGCGCCGCCATGATGACGCCCGCGACGAGGTTGGCGGGCAGGCCGACGAGCGGAAGCTGCCCGAACGTCCCCGCGATGACGGGCAGGGTGGCGAGTTCGGCGAGGACCGTGGCGACGAGCGCCAGCCGCAGCCACAGCGGCCACCGTGCCGGGAGCCGCGCCGCCGCCTGCCCTGACAGGGTGAGACCGAGCACGGCCAGGAAGGAGAGTTGAAAGCCCACGTCCAGCAGCCACAGCGGGAAGGGCAGCAGGCAGGCGACGGCGGCGAGGGCGATCACGGCGAGGGGATCGGGTTTCCCTCGCCCGATGGCATAGGCGAGGAGGACGGCCATACCCATCAGCACGGCGCGGAGGATGCTGGGGGACACGTTGACGAGGGCGAGGTACGGAATCAGGAAACCGGCGGCCAGCCCGTACCGCCACCCCAGCGGCACCCGCAGCCACATCAGCAGCCCGATCACCGCGCCCGTGAGCAGGGCGACGTTCTGACCGCTGAGCGCCATGAGGTGCGAGAGACCTGAGCGGGCGAAGGCGTCGCGCACCGAGTACCCTTCCTCGAAGTCCTCACGCCCGATATCGCCCCGGTCGCCGAGTTCTATTGCCTGCATCAGGGCCGCCTGCCGCTGGCCCAGCCCGGCGGTCAGGCCACGGCGGAACCAGCCGCGCATCCCGCCCTCCGGCGTACTCGTCTTCACCCGCGCCCCGACGAGCACGGTCGTCGGCGTGGGCACCAGCAGCCCGCCCTGCCCGCGCAGCCACGCCGCCTGATCGAAGCCGCCCGGCACGTCCCGCCCCTCCGGACGCACGAGGCGACCGCTCAGGACGACCCGGCCCGGTGGCACGCGCGGTCTGGGCGACACGGCCACCCGCGCGGGCGGGTCCGAGAGGCTCAGGAACTGGCCGTCCCAGTCGCCCGTCAGGGTGACGAGCGCGCCGACCCACGGGGCCATGTGGTCGGGCTGGGCGGCGTTCAGGCGTTGTGACCCGAACCCGAGGCCCGCCCCAACGAGCGCGAGGAGGGCCAGCGCCGCCCGACCGTCCAGCACGATGAGGACCACGCCGAGCAGGACGGCGAGAACGCCCCACCCAACGCCCAACCCGAGCAGGATGCCGCCGATCACGCCGCAGGCGAGGGGGACGGGCCACGCGAGACGGCCCGAGGTGGCGCGCGTCGGGCTGACGCTCTGCGGCCTCACACCAGCACCGGATGTGGCGTGTCGGCCCACCATCAGAAGGTCACGAGCGGCGTGAGGGTGGCGAGGGCGGACGGCCCGATCCCGCTCACCCGGTCCAGGTCGGCGAGGCTGTGGTAGGGCCGCCCCGCCACGATCCGCGCGGCGAGGGCCGGGCCAACCCTGGGCAGCGCCTCCAACTGCTCCTGAGAGGCGGAGTTGAGGTTGATCTTGCCCGAGATGAGCGGCTTCACGCTCGCCGTGGTGGGGTACTCGGGCGCGGCGACCGGCTCCCCGGCGGCGGGTGAGGGCAACTCGGCACGGGTCACGACGGGTGCCCGCGTCTGGGGCAGGGCGACGGGGCCGAGGGCGAACGCACCGACGGTCAGCACGCCGCCCGCGAGAAGGAGAGTCCAGTGGCGCTCGGAAATCGACACGCGCGCCAGTGTAGGTCGGGGCCGCCGGGCGCGATGCGGCAAATCCGTCCCACGGACCTATGCTCTTCGGGTGTCCCCCACCGCCGCCCGCGCTCCCGGTTTGACGCCCACCGTTCTGCTCTGCCTCGGGCTGGTGTATGTCGTGTGGGGCAGCACCTATTTCGGAATCAAGGTGGCGATTGAGAGCCTGCCGCCGCTGGGGATGCTCGCCCTGCGCTTCCTCGTCGCCGGGGCGCTGATGTACGCCTTCCTGCGCTGGCGGGGCGTCCCCGCACCGACCCGGCGGGAGTGGGGCGCGAGCGCCGTCGTCGGGCTGCTGCTGCTGGGGGGCGGCACGGGCCTCGTCACGCTGGCCGAAAGGGACGCGAGCAGCAGCGTCGCGGCGCTCGTCCTCGCCGTCTCTCCCCTCTTCGCCGCGCTGTTCGCCCGGCTGTGGGGCGAGCGCACGGGCGGGCGCGAGTGGCTGGGCATCGGCGTTGGTTTGGTCGGGATCGCGCTGCTGAACGTGGGGGAGTTGCGGACGACACCGCTCGCCGCGCTCCTCCTTATCCTCGCGCCGCTGTGCTGGACGTTCGGAAGCCAGTGGTCGCGGCACCTGCCCCTCCCCGCCGGGCTGATGGGCAGCGCCGCCGAGATGCTGACGGGCGGGGTGCTGCTGGGGCTGCTCAGCCTCCTGTTCGGGGAACGCTGGGGTATGCCGACCGCCGCGAGCCTGGTTGCCCTCGTCTACCTCACCCTCTTCGGGAGCGTGGCCGCGTACAGCGCCTACATGTACCTCGTGGCGCACACCCGCCCGGCCCTCGCCACGAGCTACGCCTACGTCAATCCGGTCGTGGCGGTCCTCCTCGGCGTCGGCCTGGGCGGCGAGACGCTGACGGCTCTCGGCTGGGTCGCCGTCGCGGTCATCCTGGCGGGCGTGGTGCTCGTCGTGTGGCCGAGAACGGGGATCGAAACCGGGAAGGCCGAGCGCGCCTGAGCCGTACAGTGGGCGGCATGAACCTCTCCGTGCGGCTGGCCGAGACGGTCCTGACCCTGGGCGTGCACGCCACGCAGGGCGAGACGGTGCCCACCCCGAGCGGGACGCTCACGCCCGTCTCGCTCGTCGTGTTCGGCGTGGGGGCGGGCGGGGACGCGGGAGAGAACGGCGGCGGTGGGGGCGGCGGCGTGAGCGTTCCCCTCGGGGCGTGGGTGAGCGACGGGCAGGGCACGCACTTTCAACCGAACACGGTGGTGCTGGCGTCGGTCGCGCTGACTGGCCTTGCCGGAATCGTGAGGGCGTGGCGGCGGTAGGTCGGGCCTGGCCTTCACGCTACCTTGCGCTCCATGCCCGACCACCCCTTCCCCCTCTCCCCCGCCGGGGTGAGGGCCTTCGCCTTCCGAACACTCGGGCCACGCACGTCGCTCGCGGTGGCGCTGGGCCGGATGGGTTTCTTGCAAGCCGATCCCATCCGCGTCCCGGCCCGCGCGCAGGACCTCACGCTCATGCAGAGGGCGCGCGGCTACCGGGCGGGCGACCTGGAGCGGCTGTATCCCGCGCTGGGCATCGAGGAGGACATGCTGCCCAACTACGGCTTCGTGACGCGGGCGGTGCAGGCCCTCCTCCACCCGCGCGAGGTCGGGGAGAGCCGTCTGGAACATGAGCACCCCGAGTTGCTGGACACCGTGCGGGCGATGGTGTCGGGGCGGGAGGAGGTTCACCCGCGCGAGGTGGCCGCCGCGCTGGGCCGGGGCCGGATGGTCAACGCCTGGGGCGGTCAGTCGGCGGCGACGACGCGGGCGCTGGACCTCCTCCACCGCCGGGGCGAGGTGCGGGTGACGCGGCGGCTGGGCGGCGTGCGGCTCTACGGCCCGGCTCCCCACCTCGCGGCGTTGCGGGCGGCTCCCCTCACCACCGCCGAGCGCGTGCGTGGGGCCGTCCACCTTCTCGCCGCGTTGTATGGGCCGCTGCCGGAGGCGAGCCTCGGCTACCTCGTCAGCCTGTCGCGCTTCGGGCTGCCACACTTATCCGGCGAGTTGCGCGCGGCGCTCAGGGTGGCGGTCAGGGAGGAGCTGACGGGCACGCGGGTGGACGGCGTGCGGTACGTGTGGCCCGCCGAGTGGGACGCGGGCGCGTTGCCCATTCCTCGCGGCGTGCGGATCGTCGGGCCGTTCGACCCCCTCGTGTGGGACCGCCGCCGCTTCACGCTGCTGCACGGGTGGACGTACCGGCTGGAGGCGTACACACCCGCCGCGAAACGGCAGTTCGGCTACTACGCGCTGCCCATCTTTCAGGCCGAGCGCGCGGTGGGCTGGGCGAATCTGCGGGTGGAGGGTGGAGAGTTACGCGCCGACGTGCAGTTCGTGCCCGGCGTACGGGAGACAGTGGCGCTGAGGAGAGGGCTGGAGGCGGAGTTGGACCGTTACCGGGTGTTTCTGGGCGTGGGTTGAACGACCTCCTGCCAAGCCAGCGCCACCCGCTCCAGAGCGTTTCGCACCCCGCTCCCCGCCTCCCGCCGGGCCTGCCGCGCCGTACTCAACACGTTCAGGGCGAGACCCGTCCGCTCCTCGGCGGCGAGTTGCGAAGGCATGAGGGCGTGGCCGTGCGCGGCGAGTTCGGCCCGGTACGCCTCCCGCAGTTCCGGGCCGAGGCGGATGCGGTCGGGCGCGTCCAGGCGGACATGGAGCAGGTGCGCGAGGTCCTCCCCGAGCGGCGAGCCGTGCGCCTGCCCGTAGTCGATCAGGATGGGCGGGCCGCCGTCTTTCGGCCACAACACCTGCCCCGCGTGCAGGTCGCCGTGGGCCAGCGTGACGCCGCGTGTGGCGGCGAGCAGGTCGGGCAGAGCGCGGGCAGCCTCCTGAACTGCCCGTCGCTCAGCGTCCGTCCAACTTGGGCCGAGGTCGGCGGCGACCCGCTGAGCATGACGCACGGCGCGGGCCGCGTCCCACTCCCAATCTCCTGTGAGTTCCGGTCGATTCAACCAGAAGGCGTGGTGGCGGGCGAGGAGGCGCGCGATTTCCAGCAGGGCCGCCTCCCGCGTGGCATCCGTCCCAAAGGCACCCCACCCCGTCGTCGTGTCCGTGAGGTCGCGGGTGAGGAGGTGAGCGCGCAGGCCATCCGGGTCGAGGGCCGCGTGGAGCAGCGGCGCGTGCGGCACGGGCGAGCGGGGCGCGAGGTCGCGCAGGTAGGCGGCCTCCCGCGCCAGCCGCCGGAACGCGCGGGCGTCGTGCCATCCGGCGGGAAGGTACTTCAGGAAGAGGGGACCGTGAGCGGAGGCGTACCGGGCGAAGGCCGCCCCCTCCCCCACCCACGCCTCCACCCGGCGACGCGGGCCGGGAAAGGCGGCGCGCAATTCGGCGGGCCACACACGGGAGGAGACGGCGGGACCGTCCCCGCGCAGGGCGTCCCGCCAGTCTTTTAAGGTATGGCCCAGTCTCAAACGAAGAGCGCGAACAGCCCGACCACCGAGCCGCCCGCGAGCGCCGCCCCGACGAGGAAGACGCCGAGGCAGCCCAGGCCGCTCCGGCGCTTCACCTGACGGTAGTGCCCGCCCCCGACGAAGCGCCCCCGGTGGCCGCTGCTGTGGCTGTGGCCCACCACGCCGCCGAGAAAGCCGCCCCGGTGCCCGCTGCTGCTGCGGTGCCCCCCGAACACGCCACGACGCTTGCCGCTGCTACTGAACGAAAAGGAGCCGCCAGAAAATCCACTCATGCCCCAGGTTACGCGACGGCAGAGCCAGGAGTTCCGGAAGGGTTCGTCCCTGAACGCAAGATTGAGAGACAGTTTCGACGTTCCCAGGAGAACAAAAGACGCCGCCTTCCAGCCCCTCCCCCCATGAGCGTCATACACACGGCACTCACGGGGGTACACTGACGACACGATGAGCGAGCGGAAGTATTTCGGAACGGACGGCGTGCGCGCGGTCGCGGGTGAGTTCCCGTTGACGGCGGCGTGGGTGATGACGCTGGGCGCGGCGGCGGGCGAGGTGCTGCGGCGGCAGAATCCGCATCCCAGCGTGGTGATCGGCAAGGACACCCGGCAGAGCGGCGACATGCTGGAGGCGGCCCTCGCGGCGGGGCTGACGAGCCGGGGCGTGAACGTCGTCCACGTCGGGGTCTTGCCCACGCCGGGCGTGAGTTACCTCACCCGCCACCTCGGGGCCGACGCGGGCGTGGTCATCAGCGCCTCACACAACCCGTACCAGGACAACGGGATTAAGTTCTTCGGCAGGGAGGGCGGGAAACTCAGCGACGCCACCGAGCATGAGATCGAGGCCGCGATAGACGAGGTGGAAACCCTCGCTCCCGTGACGGGCGTGGACCTCGGCTCGGTCACGAACTACGCGGAGGCCGAGCGGCTGTACGTGAATTTCCTGCGCTCGCACGCCCCCGACCTCACAGGGCTGCGGGTGGCGCTCGACTGCGCGAACGGGGCGGCGTACCGGGTCGGCCCACGGGTCTTCCAGGCGGCGGGGGCGGACGTGTTCGCCGTGTACACCACCCCCGACGGGCGCAACATCAACCGGGGCTGCGGCAGCACGCATCTGGATCACCTCAAGCAAATTGTGCAAGGCGGCGACTACCACCTCGGCGTGGCCTTCGACGGCGACGCGGACCGGGCGCTGTTCGTGGACTCGCGCGGGAACGAGGTGCAGGGCGACCACATGCTGCTGCTGAACGCCCGCGCCCGGCAGGACCGGGGCGTGGTGACGACCCTGATGGCGAACATGGCGCTGGAGGTCAAGTTGCGTGAGGCGGGTATTCCTCTGGAGCGCACCGCCGTCGGCGACCGCTACGTTCACGAGCGGCTGCACGAGCGGGGCCTGACCCTCGGCGGCGAGCAGAGCGGGCACGTCCTCTTCCTCGACGTGTCGCCCACCGGGGACGGCGTGCTGACTGCGCTGCTCACCCTGGGGGCCATGAGGAAGCTCAGCACCACACTGGACGAACTCCACGACGAACTCGTGATGTTCCCGCAGACGCTGAAGAATGTCCGCGTCGGCGACAAGAAGGCCATCGCCCGCGACCTGGAGGTTCAGGCCGCCGTCGCGCAGGCGGAAGCCCGCCTTCAGGGCCGGGGCCGCGTCAACCTGCGTCCCAGCGGCACCGAGAACCTGATCCGCGTCATGGTGGAGGGTCCCGACGAGGCGGAGATTCATGAGGTCGCCGGGGCGCTCGCGGCGGTCGTGGAGGAGCGGGGACGGGTGGGAATTTAGGTCTGGCAGACGGCTGTTTTTGCTCCCTCTCCCCTCGTGGGAGAGGGCTGGGGTGAGGGGGCGTGTGACCAACTCCACCGCAAGAGCAGGCCTTCTCCCTCCCCGTTAGCCTGGACGCCAGGCCCGCTTCACCCCCTCCCGGCCTCCCCCCTCAAGGGAGAGGAGCAAAACCACAGCTCCACAAGCCAGTCTCTACAAGCCACGTGCCACACGCCACACGCCCTCATCAATCCGTCATCCCTTCCCCTCCCCGCCCGCCGCCCCTCCGTAGAATGCCTCCATGACTGCCCCCGTCCCCTCGCCCGATACGCTCGTCCTGATAGACGGGCACGCGCTGGCCTTCCGCTCGTATTTCGCGCTGCCGCCGCTGAGCAGCAGCAAGGGCGAGGCGACGCACGCCATCCTCGGGTTTCTGCGCTTCACGCTACGGCTGGCGCGGCAGGCGTCCAACCAGATCATCGTGGTGTTCGACCCGCCCGTGAAAACCTTCCGGCACGAGCAGTACGAGGGCTACAAGTCGGGCCGCGCGCAGACGCCCTCGGACCTGCCCGGCCAGATCGACCGCATTCGGGAGGTCGTGGACGCAATTGGTTTTCCCCGGCTGGAGGAACCCGGTTTCGAGGCCGACGACGTGATCGCCTCGCTGACCCGCATGGCCGAGGGCAAGGGCTTTCAGGTCCGCATCGTGACCTCCGACCGCGACGCCTACCAGCTCCTCGACGACCACGTGCGGGTGATCGCCAACGACTTCGCCCTGATCGGGCCGGACGAGGTGCGGGAGAAGTACGGCGTGACCGTGCGGCAGTGGGTGGACTACCGCGCGCTGACGGGCGACGCGAGCGACAATATCCCCGGCGCGAAGGGCATCGGGCCGAAGACGGCGGCGAAGCTGCTCCAGGAGTACGGCGACCTCGACACGGTGCTCGCCCGCGCGCAGGACGGAAGCCTCGAACCGAAGGGCACCCGCGAGAAGCTCCTCGCCTCGGAGGCCGACGTGCGCTTCAGCCGCGACCTATCGCGGATGGTGACGGACCTGCCGCTGAAGGTGGAACTGGGGGCGTTGCGCGGCGCGGGCGATCCGGCCCGGCTGGAGCAACTGCTCGACGAACTGGAACTCGTCAGCCTCAAGCGGGAGCTGACCACGCTGGGACAGCCCGCGCCGGAGATCAGCGAGCCGGACCCCACCCCGCAGGAGGCCCCCGCCGAGATCGAGGTGGGCGAGTGGCGCACCCCCGGCGAGGGCGTGACGTGGGGCTTCGTGCTGTCGCGCGAGGACGACCTGACCGCCGACCTGCTCGCGGCGGCGACCTACGACGGGCGGGTGGCGCGGGTGGCCCCCGTGGAGGAGCGACCCCACGAGGCCGACGGGGCGATGGCCGTGCTGCAAGCCGCCTCACCCGAGGCACCGCTTCTCCAGGACGGGTCGGAGGAGACGCGCCCCCTCACCAAAGCCGAGCAGAAGGCGGCGGAAAAGGCGAGGAAGGCCGCCGAGAAAACCGCACAGAAGGCCGCCGCGCTCTTTCCCCCCACCGTCTCCGACGCCGAGTTCGTCGGGCAGCGAACGGTGACGGCGGCGGGCGCGAAGGCGCTGGCGGCGCATCTCAGCGTGCGCGGAACCGTCGTGGAGCCGGGCGACGACCCCCTCCTCGCCGCCTACCTCCTCGACCCGGCGAACACGAACATGCCCACGGTGGCCGAGCGGTATCTGAGGGTGACGTGGCCCGCCGACGCCGCCGGACGCGCGGTGATGACGCGGCGGCTGCTGGACGAACTTCCTGCTCAACTCGATGAACCGCGCCGCAAACTCTACGAGGAGATGGAAAAACCGCTCGCAGGCGTGCTTACCCGCATGGAGGTGCGCGGCGTCCGGCTCGACAGCGAGTACATCCGGGGGCTGGCGGGGGCGACGACCTCGCGGATTCAGGAGTTGGAGGCCGAGATTTACCGCCATGCCGGGCGCGAGTTTCCCATCCGCAGCCGCGACCAACTGGAGGCCGTGCTGTACGACGAACTCGGCCTCGCCACGGGCAAGAAGACGAAGCTGACGGGCAAGCGGTCCACCGCCGTCTCCGCCCTCGAACCCCTGCGCGACGAGCATCCCATCATCCCGGCGCTCCTCGAATACCGCGAGCTGGAGAAGCTGCGCGGCACGTACCTCGATCCCCTCCCCAACCTCGTGAACCCGCGCACGGGGCGGCTCCACACCACCTTCGCGCAGACGGCGGTGGCGACGGGGCGGCTGAGCAGCCTGAACCCCAACCTCCAGAACATCCCCATCCGCTCGGAGCTGGGCCGCGAGATTCGCAAGGGCTTCGTCGCGGACGAGGGCTACGTGCTCCTCAGCGCCGACTACTCGCAGATCGAGCTGCGGCTGCTCGCGCATATCGCCGACGATCCCCTGATGCAGCAGGCGTTCCGGGAGGGGGCCGACATCCACCGCCGCACCGCCGCGCAGGTGCTGGGGCTGGAGGAGGCGACGGTCAGCTCCCAGCAGCGCCGCGCCGCGAAGACGGTCAACTTCGGCGTGCTGTACGGCATGAGCGCCCACCGCCTGAGCAACGACCTCTCCATCTCCTACAGCGAGGCAGCGTCCTTCATCGACATCTACTTCAGCACCTACCCGGGCATCCGGGGCTACATCGAGCGCACGCTGGAGTTCGGGCGCGAACACGGCTATGTGGAGACGCTGTACGGTCGCCGCCGCTACGTGCCCGAGCTGAAGGCGCAGAACCGCAACGTGCGCGAGGCCGGGGAGCGGCTGACCTACAACATGCCCATTCAGGGCACCGCCGCCGACATCATCAAGGTGGCGATGGTCCAGCTCGACCGCGAATTGGAGGCCCTGGGTGCCCGCCTCCTGCTGCAAGTCCACGACGAACTGCTGATCGAGGTGCCGGGGGACCGGGTGGACGAGGCGAGCCGCCTCACCCGCGAGGTGATGGAGGGCGCGGCGCGGCTCAGCGTGCCCCTCGCCGTGGAGGTCGGGGTGGGGCCGAACTGGTACGACACGAAGTGAGGGCGGGAGTTGGCGGGGGCGTGGCCCCACGTCCAGCCCCACCTCATCCTCACCGACCTGCTCGATCTGATCGGTCGAGTGGGACCGGACCGCCGCGTTCCTTATAACTTGTCTTGTTGTTGGGCATTCAAAGCAGGTTCGGATGTGTTGAATTGACGCTTGTCCACGACGGCCTGTCTGCCCTCGGCATTGTAAACGCGGATGAGTGTGCTGATCGCACTCCGAGAAAACCTCATGACCTCGCAGCGTGGACGACGAGCATGGCCGCGTCGAGGACGAGTTGCACCCGTCCCCCTTCCCGCAAAGTCGCAAAGTCGGCGGGGTCCCCAGCCGTTCGCCCTGAAGCGCGGCGAGGAAGGCGGGGAAGAGGAAGGCGCGGGCCATGCCCACATGCGCCTGCCCCCACAACTTCCCTGCGCGGCGTTTTCCTCGGATGGGGCACAGCCTTCCCTGTCGACCACCTCAAACCACCCATCCAGCCGCCACCCGCCGGACCAACAAACCTATCGATATCGGGATCGTCCCAGTGCCCCATGCAAACCGGACAGCCCGTCGTTCAGAGGCCGGGAATGTGCCCCGTTGATTGACAGGGCCAATGGCTTTGGCTACAGTATAGGGAACCGGTTTCCTGAAGTTGAACGGCTCAGCCTCTGCTGAAGCCCCTCCTCTCGCCCCGACTGTGAGGCAAGCCCATGTCTGCCCAGGCTCCCACCCGACCCCGCCCTCTGACGGCTGCCTTTCTCCAGCCCCGGCATGAACGGCTCACACCCTGGGCTATGCGGGTCACTCTGGGAGAGGGCGGCCCACTCCCCGAATCGCGTCTCCTGCACCTGAACGAGGACGGCCCGGCAGAACTGACCGTCAGTGTGCAGGACAGTCCCTACGCACTCCAGTGGGCCTATCAGGAACAGCCTTTCCTGGAAGATCATCCCGAGCGAGCCTACGTATGGACGCGCGACGGAAACATACGGCACACCCGTGTGCAGGCACCGGAGGACCTCACCTTCGGGGTCGGCGAGGTCAGCGGCCCGCTTCAGAAGAATGGACGGCGTTACACCCTGACCCCCAGAGACGCCCTGGGGTACGACCCGGAGACGGGCGACCCCATGTACAAGCACTGGCCGGTCATCGTGACCCGGCGGGGTGAGGTGTGGAGTGCCCTCATCTACGACCAGCCTCAGCCCATGACCATCGACTGCGGCTGCGAGCGGCACGCCTACAACGGCTTTTACACGTTCACGGAAGTGCAGGGCGACTGGCTGCGCTACGTCGTGGTGGCGGCGGCGACGCTCCCTACCCTGCTCACGCGCCTGACCACTCTCCTGGGCCGCCCGGACATGCCGCCGCGCTGGTCGCTGGGGTATCTGGCCTCCAGCATGGCCTACACGGACGCCCCCGACCCGGTGTCGGCCCTGCTCGGGTTCGCGGCGGAGGTGCGCCGCCGGGACGTGCCCTGCGACGGGATGCACCTCTCCAGCGGGTACTCCATGCACGACGGGAAGCGCTTCGTGTTCGAGTGGAACCGCCAGACTGTTCCCGATCCCGAGGCGTTGATCGCGGGCCTGCATCGGCAGGGCATCCGCACCATCGCCAACATCAAACCGGCGCTGCTGCTGGAGCACCCCAAATACGCCACGCTCCAGGAACAGGGGGCCTTTCTCCGGGACGAAACGGGCGAAACGCAGGTCGCCATGTTCTGGGGAGGGGACGGCTCATGGCTGGACTTCACGAATCCGGTCGCCCGTGAGTGGTGGCAGACCCAGGTCCGCACGGAGGTTCTGGAGCGCGGGATCGATGGGGTGTGGAACGACAACAACGAGTTCGCGCTGGACGCCCCGATGTTCGGCGTGGATGGGCGGCCCACCTTCCCGAGCGAGCAGATTCTGGGCATGGCGACCGCCTCCGCCGCCGCGCAGCGTGAGCAGTCGGCCCGGACCCACCTGCGCCCCTTCCTGATTACCCGCTCGGCCTCGCTGGGGACGCAACGGCTGGCCCAAACGTGGTCGGGCGACAACCTCACCAGCTGGAAGAACCTGCGGTTCAACACGTCCATCGGCCTGGGCCTGGGGCTGAGCGGGTATGCCAGCAACGGGCACGACGTGGGCGGCTTCGTGGGGGACGCGCCGGGGGCCGAGCTGCTGCTGCGCTGGATTCAGCACGCGGTGGGCTATCCGCGCTTTTCCATCCACTCGTGGAAGAATCCGCCCACCGAACCCTGGAGCCATCCGGAGGTCGAGGACGCCGCCCGTGAGGCCATCCGCCTGCGCTACCGTCTCCTGCCCTACCTGTACAGCCTGTTCTGGGAACACACCCGGACCGGCGCGCCCATTCAACGCCCGCTGATGTACGAGTTCCCCGACCTCATGCACGATCCGGGGTTCGACGCGTTGCTGGGGCCGTTCCTGCTGTTTCCCCAGGTGGGTGAAGGGGAGCGGCAGATTACCCGAACGCTGCCGGGGGCGTGGTACGACTTCCACGGCGGGCCATGCCTCAGCGGCACCTTCACCGCGCCGGCCCCGTTGGAACGGACGCCGCTGCTGGTCCGCGAAGGTGCCATCGTGCCCGTCGGCCCGGTCATGCCCTCTATCAGTGCGGAACTGGACACCGAACGCACGCTGCTGCTGTACCCCGGCCAGCACAGCGAAACCACCTTCACGCTGTACGAGGACGACGGGCTGACGCTGGCACATCAGCACGGTGCCTCCACCGCCATCCGCTTCACCTTCCGCTGTGACGACGCCCTGGAACTGCACAGCGAGGTGCTGCACGCTGGCTACCGGCCCCGCTTCGACCACATCCGCGTATCCCTCGCCGTGCCTGACGGGCGTCCCCTGACCTTCACGGGGGACCTGACGGCAAGTCAGGCCGCCCCCGATCCCTTCATTCTGCCCTTCCCAACTCCCAAGGAGGATGTATGAGACGTTTCGCCGCATTGCTCGCCGCGCTGTCCCTCGCCAGTGCCCAGGCCAAGACCGACCTTCAGGTCGTGTGGTTCACGGAGGCCCCGGCAGAGCAGACCATTTTCGACAAGTACGTCCTGATGTACGAGAAGGCCAACCCGGACGTGGATGTGAGCGTCACCTACGTTCCCTTCCAGCAGCTCACGCAGAAACTGCAACTGATGGTGGCCGGGAAAACTCCGCCGGACGTGGCCCGTGTGGTCACGGCGAACATCGCGGAGTTCGACCCGGTGGCGTCCGATCTGGGCAAGTACACCAACGGGACCACCTTCGCCAATCAGTTCCTCTCCTCACAGGTGCCCTACATCAAGAAGGGCAACCGCGTGATCGGGGCACCGCTCGACGTCACCGCCAACGGGCTGTTCTACAACAAGGACTGCTTCAGGGAAGCCAAGGTGGCCGTCCCGACCAATCCCCTGCGCCCGTGGACCTGGGCACAGTGGCGTCAGGCCCTGGAAACGGTGACCAAGAACAGCAAGTGCCGCTTTGGCCTGAGCTTCGATTACACGACCCTGCGGTTCAGCACCATGCTGTACCAGGCCGGTGGGCGCTACCTTGATGCCAGTGGCAAGAAGATGGCGGTGAACACGCCGCAGTCGGAGCGCGCCATCGACTTCTTCGCCGACATGGTCAAGGATGGTCTCATTCCCAGGAGCCAGTGGCTGTCCGGCGAGGACCCCTCCAGCCTGTTCAAGAGCGGACTCAGCGCCATGTACATGAGCGGCAACTGGAACCTCACGCAACTGAGCCAGGTCAAGAATTTCCAGTGGGGTGTGGCTCCGCTGCCCAAGGACAAGATTCGCAGCACCGTGCCCGGCGGCAAGTTCCTGATGGGGTTCAAGGACAGCAGGAACCCGGCGGAGGGCGCGAAGTTCATCCAGTGGCTCACCGGCAAGGACATCAACATCGCCTTTTCCAAGGACAACATGACCCTCTCGGCCCGCAAGGACGCCAGGGGCGTGAAGTACGGCACCTTCGACGATGAGATCGCCATCTACCAGAGCGACCTGAGCATCACGCCCAGTTACGTGGGCAGGGACTGGTCGAATCCCGCCATGGCGAAGATCAACACGTTCATCCGCGACCAGATCGTCAAGGTGCTGCTGGGCCAGCAGACCAGCAAGCAGGCGCTGGAGGCCATCACGGCAGAGGGCAACAAGAACCTGAAATAAAAACGGGAAGCGCGGGAAAGCCGCCAGCTTTCAGCCGTCATTCGCCTGCACCACCGGCCAGGGCTGAAAGCTGAGCGCTGTCCTGGCGTTGTCCCGCTGGAGAAGCCCGTGAACTACCGCACCCGCAAAGGTCTCGTCCCCTACCTGTTCGTGGCCCCAAATACCCTGATTTTCAGTCTGTTCGTGCTGCTTCCCATGATCTACGGCCTGGGCTTCTCGCTCTTCGACGGGAACTTCACCACCGGGCTGGGAAACTTCGTCGGGTTGCAGAACTATCAGGAACTGCTCCAGGACGGTGCCTTCCTTCGCGCCCTGCTCAACACCCTGTGGTACGTGGGCGCGGTGGTGGTCATGGTGGTGGTGCTGAGCCTCGCGCTGGCGCTGATGCTCAAGGAAACCACCCTGGCGAGTTCCATCGCCCGCGTGGGGTTCTATCTGCCGGTCATCCTGTCGCCCGTGGTGGTGGGCGTGGCGTGGCGCTGGATGTTCGGAACGGAACTCGGCATCATCAACGCCCTGCTCACCATGACGGGCGGCAGCCCGATCCCCTGGCTCACGGACGTGACCTGGGCGCGGGTGCTGGTGACCCTCGCCAGCGTCTGGAGCATGACCGGGTTTTACATGGTGCTGTTCATCGGCGGGCTGAACACCATTCCCACCGACATGTACGAGGCGGCAGAGGTGGACGGGGCCAGCCCCGCGCAGCGTTTCTGGAAGATCACCGTGCCCCTGCTGGTGCCGACCACCATGCTGGTGACGATCCTGGCGACCATCAACGCCTTCAAGGCCTTCGAGATCATCCTGGTCCTGACCAGCGGCGGTCCCGGCGACAGCACCAAACTTCTGGTGCAGAACATCTACCAGAGCGCCTTTGAGGGTGGAAACCCCAGTTACGCCAGCGCCCAGTCGGTGGTGCTGTTCGCGGTGCTGATGCTGCTGACCTTCGTCCAGACCCGGATCGCCAGAGAAGACTGAGGGAGGCGCTGAGACTGCGGCGCTCTCCTTCCCTTTCCCGTGTTCCCACTGTTCAAGGAGTCCACGTGACGGTTCCTGCTACTGCCGTTCCCACCGAAGCGCCCCGCGCCGTGCTGCGCCGATCGAGGCGCAAGAAAAACCCCCTGTGGCAGGTGCTGGCGCTGCTGCTGGCCGTGTTCTTCCTGCTGCCGGTGATCTGGGTGGTCCTCTCCAGCTTCAAGTCCGGTGCGGAGCTGTTCGCCTTCCCGCCGACTCTGCTCCCCACGGAACCCACCCCGGCCAACTACCAGAATGCGCTGACGACCGGGAATTTCGGCCTGTACGCCAGCAACAGTCTGTTCGTCGCGGTCATGAGTACGCTGCTGGCCCTCTTCACCAACTCGCTGGCGGCCTTCGCGCTGGCGAAGTACCGCTTCAAGGGCCGGGGGTTTCTGTTCCTGCTGACGCTGGCGACCATCATGATTCCCCTTCAGGTCATCATGGTGCCGATCTTTCTGGTGCTGCGGCAGATCGGCCTGACAGACTCGCTGTGGGGCATCATCATTCCCCCTGCCGCGACGCCCACCGGGGTCTTCCTGCTGCGCCAGTACATGCTCAGCATTCCCGACGAGATTCTGGAGGCCGCCCGCGTGGACGGCGCGAGCGAGTGGGGTATCTACTGGCGCATCATCCTGCCGCTGAGCATCCCGGCGCTGGCGACCCTGGCGATTTTCAGTTTCACCTGGCGCTGGAACGACTTCGTGTGGCCCTTCATCGTGCTGACCAGCGAGAACAAATCGACCCTGCAACTGGCGCTGGCGCGGCTGGTGGGCCAGTTCGGCGTGGACTGGAGTACCCTTCTGGCCGCTACCGTGATCACGATGCTTCCCATGCTGGTGGTGTTCCTGCTGTTGCAACGCTACTTCCTGAGCAGCACTACGGCGGGCAGCGTGAAGGGTTAACCGTGAGCGGTCTTCTCACAGAGCAGATGCTGGAGGGTCAGCGGGCGGTCGTCACGGGCGGCAGCGGCATCCTGGGGCGTCGGCTGGCGCTGGCCCTCGCGGAGGACGGGGCCACCGTCTATGTGGGCGGCACCCGGGAGGAGAGTGCCCGGCAGGCCATCGACGCCGTTCTGGAGGCCCATCCACAGGCCCAGGACCTCCGCCCCCGGCTGCTGCCCCTGGCCGTCAACGTTCTGGACCCCGCCTCCCTGCACGCGGCGGCCCGGCGGACCGAGGAGGAGGGCGGCACCGACATTCTGGTCAACGCCGCCGGGGGGAACCGACCCGAAGCGTCGGTGGGACCGGAGCAGGAGTTCTTCGACCTCGACCTCCTGGCCGTCGACGAGGTGATTCGCCTGAACCTGACCGGAACCCTGGCGGCCACCCAGGCGTTCAGCCGGGGGATGACCGGGCGGGGCAGGGGGTCTATCGTGAATATCGCCAGCATGTCGGGCCTCCGGCCACTCACGCGGGTGGTGGGGTACAGCGCCAGCAAGGCCGCGCTCCTCAACTTCACCCAGTGGCTGGCGGTGGAATTCGCCCAGAAGTACGGTCCCGGCCTGCGGGTCAACGCCATCTCGCCGGGATTCTTCCTGACCGAGCAAAACCGTTACCTGATGCTGGGCGAGCAGGGCGAGCCGACCGAGCGGGCGCGCCGCATCCTGGCCCACACCCCGCAGGGGCGGTTCGGCGTGCCGGACGATCTCGTGAGTGCCCTGCGGTGGCTGGTGTCTCCGCACAGCGCGTTCATCACCGGGACGAATATTCCGGTGGATGGGGGCTTCAGCGCCTTCGGGGGCGTGTGATGGCCCGCACCTGGGAGGTGCCGGAAACCTTCTTGTTCGGCCCGGACAAGGCCCAGAAGGAGGTGGCCCTGGACCTCTATTCCAGTGTGGAGGGACTGGGGATCGTCGCGCCACACGGTCACGTGAATCCGGGGCTGCTGGCCGACCCGCAGGCGCGCTTTCTGCATCCGCACGACCTGTTGGTCAAGCATGACCACTACCTGTTCCGGCTGCTGTACAGCCGGGGCGTCCCGCTCGAGGCCCTCGGCGTGGGGCAGGAGGACTACGATGCCCGCGCCGCCTGGCAGACCTTCTGCACCCACTTTCACCTGTTCGACGGCACCCCCAGCGGGCTGTGGCTGCGGCTGGAACTCACCCGGCTGTTCGGCGTCACCGAGAAGCCCTGCGCCGCGAACGCCGGGGCCATCTACGAGCAGATCGACGCCCTGCTGAACACGCCGGACTTCACTCCCCGTGCGCTCTACCGGAGGTTCGGCCTCGAGGTGCTGGCGACCACCGACCCCGCCACGGCTGACCTCTCGCAGCATGCCAGGGCGCAGGCCGACGGCTTCAACGTGGTCCCCACGTTCCGGCCCGACGCGGCGCTGCACTTCGCCCGCCCGGACTGGCGCACGAACCTTCAGGCCCTGGAGCAGTGCGGCGGTCGGTCCATCGAGCGGTACGCCACCCTGCTGGACGTGCTGCGTGAACGCCGGGCGCAGTTCAAGGCCCACGGCGCGAGGGCCAGCGACCATGACGCGGCGCAGGTGAATCTCGCCCCGTTGTCCGGCGGCGAGGCGGAAAAGCTCTTTGACCTGGCGTTAGGGGGACAGCTCACCCCCGAGCAGGCGTACCGCCTGGAAGGTCACGCCCTGTTCGATCAGGCCCGGCTGAGCGCGGAGGAGGACGGCCTGGTCATGCAGCTTCACCTCGGCTCGGTACGCAACCACAACCCGCTGCTGTTCCGCCGGTACGGGCCGGACATGGGCAGCGACATCCCGCAGCGGGTGAACTGGACGGCGGGACTCAGGGACCTGCTTGCGGCCTTCGGGAACCACCCGAACTTCCGCGCCATCCTGTTCACGCTGGACGAGAGCACCTACACCCGCGAACTCGCGCCGCTGGCCGGACATTACCCCGCCCTGCGGCTCGGACCGCCCTGGTGGTTTTTCGACAGCGTGCTGGGCATCGAGCGGTATCTGGACGCGGTGACGGAAACGGCCACGCTCCACAACACGGCGGGCTTCAACGACGATACCCGCGCCTTCGCCAGCATTCCCGCACGGCATGAGGTCTGGCGGCGCACGGTCGCGAACTGGCTCGCCCGGCAGGTCCTGCGCGACATCCTGGACCTCGAGGAGGCGCGGCACCTGGCCCGGCTGACCGCCAGAGAACTCGCCTTGCAGGCCTACAGGTTCGACTCGCCGGTCGTGGCACCGGTCCTGGCCGCGTCGACGTGACATGTTGCGACAGACGCGCTGCCCACCCCCAGACCCCTCCGTTCCTGAACTGCATCGAGAACTCGCTGATGGTCGCCTCGCCGTGCGCCAGTGGCCCGGTCTCTGAATGAGAGCGGCGACCCCACGCCCGGTGTAGTCAGGTCCGGGGGTCGTCTTTCGCCTTCCCATGGCTGATGGTTGACATGCTGTGACAGGCGGGGCACTCGGTCATCCCGGCATGACGCCACGTTCACGCGGCCTCTCCCCTTCAGGCCCGTCCCGTCACCGCCTCGCCTTGACCAAATTCAGGTCCTGATGGGCGAAACTGTCCTCACGAGATTTCTCTGAATCAGTCCTCCAGACGGAGGGGCTAGAAAGGAGTGACACATGACGGACGACGCGAGGGCGGTCATGGACGGGGTGAGGGGCAGCACCGAGGACCCCCCGCAGCATGCGGGAGCACTGGAGGAGTCGGGCGGTGCCGGCACCGTCTCCGCCCCCAGGAGCGCACTGACACCCGGAGAGGTCGGGGCCGCTTCGGCTCAACCTGACGACACCCTGGGGAACACAGAGGCGGTCACGGCGGACATGGATGCCTGGACCACAAGCACCGAGCGTGAGAAGGAGTTCCTCACGGGTGCTGATGAAGGAGTCACGGGCACGAACGACCGCTGAGACCGTGTTCCAACCGTCCCGTTCCCCACGGGGGAAACAGGCGGCGGCGCACAGAGTTGATGGCCTGGTCCTACGACCCGTGCGTGATTCGGCACCCGAGTGCCCCGCCCCTCACCCCTTGGGAAAGCGGGTCAGCGGAAAGGTGTCGACGTTCGCCGAGCGTTGCTGCACGAGGACGCCGCCGTCCACCACGATGAACTGCCCCGTGATGTAGGACGCCTCCGCCGACGCCAGAAAGACGGCGGCACCCGTCAGGTCGTCGGGAGTGCCGTAGCGGCCCAGGGGCACCACCTCTTCACGGCGGCTCAGCTCCTCGCCGCCCAGGCCGTAGGTGTTGATGAAGCCGGGCGTCACGCCGTTGACCCGCACTCCGTAGGGTGCCAGATCGAGCGCCAGCGCGCGGGTCAGGGCCTCGACCCCACCCTTCGCGGCGTCGTAGGCGGTAAAGCCCCGGTGGGCGCGGGTGGCACCGCCGCTGGAGACGTTCAGGATGACCCCCGAGCGCCGCTCCACCATCGCGGGCGCGGCCCGGCGGGAACACAGGAAGACACTCTTCAGGTTGACACCGAGCAGCCGGTCCCACCACGCCTCGTCCGCCTCAAGAAAGTGGCGCTGGTCGCCCGTGATGGCCGCATTGTTGACCAGGACCTCGACCGGTCCCCACTCGCGCTCCACCCGCCCGAAGATGCCGTCCACGTCCCCCGCCCGCGACACGTCGCCGGGCACGGCCAGCGCCTCTCCCCCGGCCTCCCCGATCTCCTCCGCTACGGCGGCAGCCACTTCCTCCCCCAGGTCGTTGACGGCCACGCGGGCACCTTCCTGGGCAAAACGCAGGGCGAAGGCGCGGCCTATGCCCTGGCCGCCGCCGGTGATCAGTACGGTCGTTCCCGTCAGTCGTGTCATGGAGTTATTGTGATGGCCCGGCTGGAAGCTGCGGCTTAATGCACGGTGCCGAACGGCAGCGGAGTGTTAATGAGCATCAACGTCGCCGCTGTACAGGCCTGGACGCCGGCGCAGGCCTGCACCGGAAACGAGATCGCTTGCCCTCCAGCCTGAAGGAGGCCCGTCGGGGAGATGGGAAATCCTGGCGGCAGGGCGAGAGGCCGGACGTTTAGGGGTTGAATGGTGCCCTCGATCAATTGCAGGGTCGCGCGCCGGAGCGGCCAGTCAGGGTACGCACGATAAACGGACTGTCCAGGGTATGCCACGCCTCGGTGCCCCAGGCATGGCGGACGCGCCGCAAGTTCTCCACTCCTCGACTATGCCCGTTCCGGCGCTCTTTCGGTGCCCCACGTCCTGCATCCGGGTCATCGGACCTGACCTCGCGCGACATCACTCGCCAGACCCCTCACCCCGGACGCGGACGGTCGGGGAAGCCCTCCACAGGGCAGGATCAGGGACTTCGGCGGGTGGATTGCCGCACGCGCAGCACGCCGAACTGCTGGGGCGGCGGGGCGGTCTCGGGACGGGCGATCAGGTCGAGCAGCAGCCGGGCGGCGTCCTCGCCCAGGTGCTGGCTGGGAATCTCCATCAGGGTCAGGGGCGGGGACAGGTGGGGGGCCAGCGGGTGGTTTCCGAAGGCCGCCACGCCGATGTCCCCCGGAATCCGCAATCCCTGGGCACCCAGGGCGGTCATCAGGCCGATGGCGATCAGGTCGTTGTAGCAGACGACGGCATCGGGCATCTCCCGTCCCTGGTGGAGCTGGGCGCTGGCCTGTTCGCCGCCGGGCACATCCGGGGACGTGACCCGGACCACCTGGGCGTCCAGACCGGCCCGCGTGACGGCGGCGCGGTACCCCTGCTCGCGCTGAGCGTCCACCCAGAAGGGCGGACCGGCCAGGTAGCAGATGCGGCGGTAGCCCTGGGCGATCAGGTGGGCGGTGAGCTGCAACGCGGCGGTCTCCTCGGCGACGCTGACCCCAGGCATGCCTCCCGTGGAACGGCCCACCATGACGATGGGCCGCTCCGGGTCGTGCAGGTCCCGGAGTTCCTCGTCGCTCAGACGCGACCCCGCGAGGATCAGGCCGTCGGTGCGGGCGCGCAATGTCTCGATGAGCTGGCTCTCGCGCTGCGCGCTCTCCTGGGCGTCCACCAGCAATACCGCATACCCGTGCTGTGCCGCCACCTGGCTGGCCCCCTTGACCAGGGCCGTGAAGTGCGGGTTGAAGATGTCGAGAATCACGATACCCAGCGCACGTGCCTTACCGGTACTCAGGGTCTGGGCGTGGAGGCTGGCCTGATAGCCGAGCTTGGACACCGCCTCCCAGACCTTCTTCTCGGTTCCGGGCTGGAGCTTCTGGGTGCCGTTGACCACCTTCGAAACGGTGGAACGGGCCACTCCGGCCTCCTGGGCCACGTCGGAAATCGTCGGTTTCTTGCGTCTGGTCACGACGGCCTCTGGCGCAGTGGGACGTGCCCGAGCAGACAGTCACAGGTCGCCCTCTGAGCAGGGCTGGGAAACTTTGACCCGCCATAAGGACCGTCTCGCATCACACCGGCTGGCTCTCTCACTGTGAGACCTACTGTAGCGGTTTCAAAACGGGCTTGACAGCGGTAGGAAAACTCTCCACTCCCGCTGGAAACCAGTTTCCAAATACCCATCCGTCCTACGAGGAGCATCGCTGCTGTTCCGTTGCCTCCGGAGATGGGCCAGCGTCTTGTCCCCGCGCCCTCAACAGAAGGAGGTGGTATGAGCAACCCGTCCCCCCGCATCCTGACCGTCGTCCTTGCCCTCGCCGCCAGCACCGCCGAGGCCAGGACCACGCTCGACGTGCTGTGGTTCACGGTCAGCCCCGCCGACCAGTTCCTACCTGAGAAGTACGCCCGGCGGTACGAGGCCCTGCACCCGGACGTGGAGGTGAGGTTCAACTTCGTTCCGCACAACGGGTTGACGCAGCGCCTTCAGGTGATGATCGCGGGCCAGACGCCGCCCGACGTGACGCGGGTCATGACCGCCAATATCAGCGAATTCGCGCCCGCCGCCCTCGACCTGACGGGCACCGTCTCCCCGGATGAGTTCACGGGCCTGCAACAGAACTACATGCGCCAGGGGGCCGGATCATCGGCGCGCCCCTCGACGTGACGGTGGCGGCCATGTACTACAACAGGCGTTGCTTCGACGAGGCGGGCATTCAGGTCCCGACGGGAACCCAGGCCCCCTGGACCTGGGCCACCTGGCACCGGAACCTGGAGACCGTCACGCGCGGCAGCGACTGCCGCTCCGGGGTGAGCTGGGACTTTCAGCTCCACCGCTGGAGTCCGCTGCTGTATCAGGCGGGCGGCAGCTTCATGAACCGCACGCAGACCGGCTGGGCGGCAGATACCCCGGCGGGCGAACGCGCCATGAACTTCTTCAGAGGGCTGGTGGAGGGCGGCCTGCTGCCCCGCAGCCAGTGGCTGTCCGGTGAGGACCCGGCGGCGCTGTTCAAGAACGGCCTTCGACGAGCAGAACCCGGCGTACGCCAGCGCGCAGTCGGTGGTGGTGTTCGTGGTCCTGCTGATCCTGGCCTTCCTTCAGACCCGCGTCTCACGCCAGGACGGAGGAGGGCACCGGCCATGACCCAGTTCGCCGCCGTTCCCGTCCCGCCGCACTCTGCCCGTGCCCGCCGCCGGCCCCCCCGCTGGCCGGGCCGGCTCCGCGACCTCCTGCTCTCGCTGGCCGCGCTGTTCTTTCTCCTGCCCGTGATCTGGGTGGTGGTGTCCTCGTTCAAGTCGGCGGGCGAGCTGTTCACCTTCCCGCCCACGCTGCTGCCCGCCGCACCGACCCTGGACAACTACCGGCGGGCGTGGCAGGGCGGCGACTTCGCCCGGACTGGCCTCAACAGCCTCCTCGTGGCGGGCGCGGGCACGCTGCTCACGCTGCCGACCTCGTATCCGGTGGAGGAGGACCCCGGCGTGGCCTCGGTGCGGCGCATCTACACCCACTTCAAGGAGCAGGGGTACTCGACGGTGGTGATGGGCGCGTCGTTCCGCAGCGCGGCGCAGGTGGAGGCGCTCGCCGGGTGTGACCGGCTGACGGTCAGCCCCGCCCTGCTGGGAGAACTGGACCGGGATCAGGGCGTGCTGGAACGGGCGCTGTCGCCAGACGTTCCTCCTTCAGCCCTCCGACAGGCCATCCTCACGGAATCCGCCTTCCGGTGGGCGCTGGTGGACAACCAGATGGCCGGGGAGAAGCTCACCGAGGGGCTGCGGCTGTTCGCACCGGGATGATCTGGCCCTGCGGCGGGACATCGAGCGGCAGGTGAAGGAAATGCCCACGTGGGCCGTCCCGGCACACTGAACCCCTGGGCATGCCGGTCCGGCGGCACCGACCCCCGGCTTCCCCTCCCCTCCCTGTGCGGTCCCTACGCGTCCGTTTCCAACACCGCCACAGCCGTGACCTCATCCACGATGAGGCGGCTCATGAGCCTTCCTTCGAGAGCGCCGCGCAGTGCCGCGACCTTGCCGAGTCCGCTCACGACGCAGATCGATTCGGGGACGCGCTGCACCAGGCTCAACTCGGGGCCGCTGGCGCGGGCGTTGAGCGAGAGATCCTCCCAGGTGCCGTCGGCACGGTAGAAGACGGTGGCGATGTCGCCCACCGCGCCCTCGTTCTTCACCGTCCGGAGGTCGTCCACGTCCAGGTACCCGGCGCTGTAGACGTGGCTGGGCACGCTGGCGTCCAGGCTGCCCACCGAATACATCAGGATGTCGGCGCTCTCCTGCAATGCCAGCACGTGCCGCACGCTGCGCTCGCGCCACATCGCCCGCTTGGTGAGCGGGTCGTCGAAGAAGGTCGGCACCGGGAAGAGCTGCGCGCCCCCGGAGTAGTTGCGGGCGAAGCGCAGAATCGTGTCGGTCACGAAGCCGGAGACGAAATCGCTCTGGGAGGCTGACCCGTTGAGCTGCACGAAGGTTACGCCCGGCACGTTCAGCGGCGTCAGGGCGCGGCTCACCGCCTCCAGGGTGTTGCCCCAGGCCAGCCCCACCCGCATGCCGGGGGTCAGCCGCTTGCTCAGCAGGTTCGCGGCGGCGGTGGCCGTGCGCTCCAGCCAGAGGTCCTCGGTGCTTCCGGGCAGCACACCCACCACCTGGGGGCGCAGAAACGGGTAGCGCTCACGGAGCCGGGCTTCCAGCCCCTGCGCCTCGCCCTCCGGGTCGTGGATGCGGATTTCGACCAGGCCGCTGCGCCGGGCATAGGAGAGCAGCCGCGAGACCTTGGGACGCGACAGGCCCAGCTCGGCGGCAATCTCCTCGGTGGTCCGGCCCTGCTCGTAGTACAGCCGGGCGACCTGAACCGCCTGGTGCGGCATCGAGGGCGCGGACCCACCGGAGGTGCGCGCGATCTTGTCGGTGGTCATGCACTGTGGATAGTACAGGTCGGCATGGTGAGGCGGCGGCGAAATGCCCACCACTTGAACGTTTGTTCAGTGAGGCGCATACTTTGTTCATACGGTTGAAACATGTTGTCATCCCTGGCGCGTCAGGGCCGATCCCCCCTTCTGGACAGGAGCAAGCTGACCCCATGAGCCTGACCCCGACACAGCGGTACATCCTCGCCCTCGATCAGGGCACCACCAGCAGCCGGGCCATCGTTTTCGACCGGGGCGGCACCATCGTCTCGAAGGCCCAGAAGGAGTTCACCCAGCACTTTCCGCAGCCCGGCTGGGTGGAGCACGACGCGGGTGAGATCTGGGCGACCCAGAGCGGCGTGATGCAGGAGGCCCTGAGCAGTGCCGGGCTGCGGGCCTCGGACCTCGCCGCCATCGGCATCACCAACCAGCGCGAGACGACCCTCCTGTGGGACCGCAGGAGCGGGCAGCCCATCCACCGCGCCATCGTCTGGCAGGACCGGCGCACCGCCGGCCTCTGCGACGAGTTGCGGGAGGCGGGCCACGCCGAACTGTTTCAACAGAAGACGGGGCTGGTCCTCGACGCCTACTTCTCCGGGACGAAGGTGAGGTGGCTGCTCGACCACGTGCCCGGTGCCCGCCGGAGGGCCGAGGCCGGTGAGCTGTGTTTCGGGACGGTCGACTCGTGGCTGATCTACAAGCTGACCGAGGGCGGGCTGCACCTGACCGACGCCAGCAACGCCAGCCGCACGCTGCTGTACAACATCCATACCGGCGACTGGGACGACGACTTGCTGGCACTGCTCGACATTCCCCGCTCGCTGATGCCGGAGGTGCGCGACAGTTCGGGGGTGTGCGGGCAGACCGCTCCGGGCCTGCTGGGTGCCCAGGTGCCCATCGCGGGGATCGCCGGAGACCAGCAGGCCGCGACCTTCGGGCAGGCCTGTCTGGAGGTGGGCATGGCGAAGAACACCTACGGGACCGGGTGTTTCATGCTGCTCAACACGGGGGCCGAGGCCCCGGCGTCCCGGCACCGCCTGCTGACCACGGTGGGCTGGCAACTCGGGGGGCACCGGACGTACGCGCTCGAAGGAGGGGTCTTCGTGGCGGGGGCCGTGGTGCAGTGGCTGCGCGACGGCCTGGGCATCATCCGCAGCGCCGCCGAGGTCGAGGACCTGGCGGCCCGTGTGCCGGACAGCGGCGGGGTGTATCTGGTGCCCGCCTTCGTGGGGCTGGGAGCGCCGTACTGGGACCCCTACGCGCGCGGCACGGTGGTCGGCCTGACGCGCGGCACGACGGCGGCCCACATCGCCCGCGCGGCGCTGGAGAGCGTGGCCTTTCAGAGCGCCGAGCTGCTGGACGCCATGCAACAGGACACCGAGCACAGCGGCATCCAGCTCCGGGAACTGCGCGTGGACGGCGGCGGCAGCATCAACGACGCCATGATGCAGTTCCAGGCCGATATTCTGGGCGTCCCGGTCGTGCGGCCCCGCATCACCGAGACGACGGCCCTGGGTGCCGCTTCCCTCGCCGGGCTGGCCGTGGGCTTCTGGAGCGGTCTGGACGAGTTGAAGTCGCTCTGGCAGGTGGGCCGGCGCTTCGAGCCGACGCTGGGCGGGGACGAGCGCCACAACCGGCTGCACCACTGGAAACGCGCGGTGGAGCGCAGCCGGGACTGGGCTGAGCCGGAGTGAGGGGCTGGGCGGTGCAGGAGCCGTGCCGCCGACCCGACGCGCGTTGTTAGTTCGGAGAGCGCAAAGACCACTGACTTCGACTGGCGACCCTGAGCGGGCGGCACCCACCCCCAGACGAGACCGAGAAAGCCCTGGCCTCCCCGGAGGTGCTTGCCTCTGCCCTCCTTCTGCACATACGTTCACGTTCCTTGAACATCTGTTCGAGAAGGCGTATGTTCGTTCCACAACTTGGAGGACACCCTATGAAGCGTGCAGACATACTTCAGGCCATCAGTGATCCCGCCCCCTGGGACGTGCTGGTCATCGGCGGCGGGGCGACGGGGCTGGGAACGGCGGTGGAGGCCGCCACCCGTGGCTACCGCACCCTGCTGATCGAGGCGCACGACTACGCCAAGGGCACGTCGAGCCGCAGCACCAAGCTGGTGCATGGCGGCGTGCGCTACCTCGCCCAGGGCAACATCGCGCTGGTGCGCGAGGCACTGCGCGAGCGCGGCCTGCTCAAGCGAAACGCGCCCCATCTGGTTCACGACCTCGGCTTTCTGATCGCGGGCTATACCTGGTGGTCGGCACCGTTTTACGGCGTCGGCCTCAAGCTCTACGACCTGCTGGCGGGCAGGCTCAACCTGGGAAGCAGCCGCTACATCGGCGTGCGGGAGGCCCTGGAGCGCACCCCGACCCTCAAGCGCAAGGGCCTGAAGGGCGGCATCCTCTATTTCGACGGCCAGTTCGACGATTCGCGCCTGGCGATCACGCTGCTGCGAACCCTGGAGGACCACGGCGGCGTGGCCCTCAACCACGCGCCCGTGACCGCGCTGCACAAGAACGCCGCCGGGCAGATCGACGGGGCCACCCTCACCGACAGCGAGACCGGGCAGACCTATACGGTGCGGGCGAGGGCCGTGGTGAACGCCACCGGGGTCTTCGTGGACAGCGTGCGCCGGATGGACGAGCCGGGTGTGGGGAACATGCTCTCGCCCAGTCAGGGCGTGCATGTCGTGGTGGACCGCCGGTTTCTGCCCGGAGACAGCGCCCTGATGGTCCCGCGCACGAGTGACGGACGGGTGCTGTTCGCGGTGCCCTGGCACGACCACGTGGTCATCGGCACCACCGATACGCCCGTGCCCGAGGTGAGTCTGGAGCCGCGCGCGCTGCCGGAGGAGATCGACTTCATCCTGCGTACCGCCGCCCAGTACCTCGACCCCGCCCCCCGGCGCGAGGACGTGCGGAGCGTCTATGTCGGCCTGCGCCCGCTGGTCAGCAATGAGAAGACCGACGGCGTGGGGTCCACCGCCACGCTGTCGCGCGATCACGTCATCCGTATCTCGCCCTCGGGGCTGATCAGCGTGACGGGCGGCAAGTGGACCACCTACCGCCACATGGGGGAGGACACGGTGAACCGTGCCGCGAAGTTGGCCGGACTGCCCGAGCGCCTGAGCCTGACGCAGGGGCTGCACCTGCACGGCTGGAGCACCGAAGCCCCGGCGGGCGAACACTGGCAGGTCTACGGCAGTGACGCCGGGCACGTCCGGGCGCTGGAAGGGGCCGAGACGAAGTTGCATCCCGACCTCCCCTACACCGAGGCCGAGGTGCGCTGGGCCGCCCGCGCCGAGCAGGCGCGCACCGTCGAGGACGTGCTCAGCCGCCGCCTTCGGGCACTGCTGCTGGGGGCCAGGGCCAGCGCCGAGGCCGCCCCCAGGGTCGCCCAACTGCTCGCCGGGGAACTGGGCCGCGACGACGCCTGGTGCCGCTCCCAGGTGCGGGAGTATCAGGCCCTGGCGCAGCAGTATCAGCTCGGCAGTCCCGCTCCCGCCGGGGAAGAAAAGGTGTGAACCCCAGTCCTCCCGCCTTTGCCCAACGGCGGTTGAGCGGGTGCGGGCAGGGCACGATGTCAAGACACCTGATCATGGGTCGTCCAGTCCACCGAGCCAACGCTCCAGGCGTGAATTGGGAGGGGCGGGGAGGGGCGGGGAGGGCCAACCTGCGCCCGCCCTCGCCCTTCTCGTGCCAGGTGTCCGGGGACGCTCTGAACCGTCAGAGCGGTGGCCTGACCAGTTGAGGGAAAACACCTCAACTGGTCAGGTCCGAGCGGAGCGAGTCACCGTGGCAGAGCGCGGCCTTGTGTGGAGTGGATGGGGATGCCCTCCTCCCATCCACAGAACGGAGGATCGCGGTCAGACTCCATTGGAGGTAAGACGCCCTTGGCCGCAGAGGGAGCGGCGGTGCCTGGCGAGGACCTGCGCTGGACGTCCCACCCACTCAGGGACATGGGAGTTGGTCTGGTTGCGGCGGCTTGGCGGGAGGACGCCGAGTGAGTCCGCCCACACAGCCCGGAGAAGGGCAAGTCACCGAACAAGTTCGCCCGCCTCGCACGAGCGGGCTGAGGTGCGCCCGAAGTGCATTTGGATGGGGCCGGACCACGGGGGTTCCCTCGAACAGGCTGGCTTCCAGGAACACGGGCGAGCACCGGACTTCCCTCATCTCCACACCTGCACCCCCCAACTCGCTCGACTCCCCCAGCCCCAGCGCCGCAAGCATCGACTGGCAGCCCTCAAAACCTGGCGACGAGGTGGGGACCAGACGACCCAGAGTTCAAGCCGCCTACCGATGTTCTTGGCTCCCCTCTGCTTCCCGGCCCCCAGGCTCTTGCCATCACCGAAGCGGACAGACGGAGCCATCTCGGTTGCCTGACTCCTTCCTGACTCCACGCCGACGCCGCGCTGACAGCCGTTCTTCACGCTGCGCTCATGGGGAAGACCTTTGTCCGCCTCACGGCCCTGCTGTCCCTGACCCTGGGCGTCACTCACGCCGCCACCCTGGTGGGCTACGCCGAGCTGCCCGCCGACACCCTCGCGGCGGGGGGCACCGACCGGGGCGTTCGGCGCGGGGGGGACGCGTGGCCCGGCCCGCTTCCCGCGCCCGCCCGTGCAGGGCTTCTCCGGGGTGCAGTTCGGCCCCGGCGGCGGGTACGTCTTTCTCAGCGACAACGGCTTCGGAGGCCGGGCGAACAGCGCCGACTACCCCCTGCGGCTGTACCGGGTGGGCCTGATGGCGAAGACCGCGCCGGGCGGGACGGGCCGGGTGGAGGTGGGGACGTTCGTGAAGCTGCGCGACCCCGACCGCCGGGTGCCCTGGACCATCGTGAACGAGGCCAGCCGCGAGCGGGGGCTGACGGGCGCGGGACGGACGTGAAGGACCAGACCGAGTTTCTGTGGCTGCGGCTCGACGCGCCGCTGACGCTCGCCCCCGGCGTGGGCCGACGCTAGACTGGAGCCTCCGCCCTCCCCACTCCCTTCCCCCTCCCAGGAGACCCGCCGTGATTCAGCGTTCCCTCTGCGCCCTGACCCTTGCCCTCGGCCTCGCCGCCTGCGATCAGGCCGCCCAACCCGCCCAGACCGTGGACGTGACCGTCCTGGGCCTCAACGACTTTCACGGCAACCTGCTGCCCACCGGCTTCGCGGCGATCAAGGTGCCCGACCCCGCCGACCCGACGCGGCAGATCAACCTGCCCTCGGGCGGGGTGGAGGCCATCGGCGGGCTGCTGAATGACCTGCGCGCCCAGAATCCCAACACCCTCCTCGTGGGCGGCGGCGACCTCATCGGCGCGAGTCCCGTGATCTCCAGCCTGCTGCGCGACGAGCCGAGCGTGATCGCCCTGAGCAAGCTGGGGATGCGGGCAAGTGCCCTGGGCAACCACGAGTTCGACCAGGGCCTGAAGGAGCTGCTGCGGATGCAGAACGGCGGCTGCGACAGCAACGCCCCCGACAAGGCCTGCAAGTTCGAGGCGGCCTATCCCGGCGCGGACTTCCAGTGGCTGGGCGCGAACGTGGTGTACAAGCAGGGCGGCGCGCACCCCTTCGCGCCCTACCACATCGAGACGACCGCCGGTGGGGCACGGATCGGCTTCATCGGCGCGGTGCTGAGGGACACCCCCACCATCGTCTCCCCGGCGGGCGTGGCGGACCTCGACTTCCTCGACGAGGCCACGGCCATCAACAGGTACGTTCCCGAGTTGCTGACGCAGAAGGTGGACGCCATCGTCGTGCTCATCCACCAGGGCGGCACGACCACCGAGGCCTACGACAAGGCGGGCTGCACCACCCTGACGGGACCCATCGTGGACATCGCGCGGCAGGTGCGCCCGGAGGTCGCCGCCATCATCAGCGGCCACTCGCACCAGGGGTACAACTGCGTGGTGAACGGGCGGGTCGTCATCCAGGGCGACCAGTACGGCCACCTGCTTCAGCGCCTCGACCTGAAGGTGGACAAGGCCAACCACAAGGTGCTGGAGGTCCGGGCCGAGAACGTCGTCGTGAATGCCCAGACCCAGGCGAAGGACGCGGCGATGACCGACCTCGTGGGGCGGGCGCAGGCGCTCACGAAGGCGATCAGCGAGCAGCCCGTGGCGAACCTCGCCGCGCCGCAGATCAGCCGCACGAACAACGTGGCGGGCGAGTCGGCGCTGGGCGACGTGATCGCGGACGCGCAGCTCGCCGCGACCAGCCCGGCGGCGAACGGGGGGGCGCAGATCGCCCTCATGAATCCCGGCGGCATCCGCGCCGACCTGCCGGGGACGCCCCGCGCGGGCAACGCCGTCACCTTCGGGGACGTGTTCGCTGTGCAGCCCTTCGGCAACACCCTCGTCGTGATGACCCTGACGGGCGCGCAGATCGACACCCTGCTCGAGCAGCAGTGGCTGGGTCAGCAAAACCCGCGCATCCTGCAAGTCTCGGCGGGGTTCGCGTATACCTACGACCTGGCCCAGGCGGCGGGCAGCCGGGTGGACGCGGCGAGCATCACCCTGAACGGCGCGCCCCTCGATCCGGCGGGCACCTACCGGGTGGCGGTGAACTCCTTCCTGGCGGGCGGCGGGGACAATTTCACGGTGCTCCGGGAGGGCGTGGGCCGCCTCGAACAACCCAACCTCGTGGATGTGGACGTGCTGGCCGCGTACCTCAAGGCGGCGGCACCAGTCGCTCCGGGGGCGCAGAACCGCATCACCCGCCTGAACTGAGGGAAGCGGGGCCGGGACGGATCGAACGCCCGGCCCCGCCTGCTGTCGTCCCAGCCCAGTCGAGAGGCGTTGTTCAAGTCAGGGCGTTGGCGGGCACGCCTGGCCGATCAGGGGTCAGACGCTCCAGACCCCGCGCGATCCAGGGCAGGAGGGGAACGAACAGCAGCGTACCCAGCACATGGAAGGCGGGCTGCGCGTCGGCAATCTGCCGGCCCGACTTGCCGCCCGACGGCAGCCAGCGGCCCAACTCGACGAGCTGACCCACGAACGAACAGCACTCCGAGCAGCACGGTGGTGCCGTTGAACAACAAGTGGAACGCACCCGTCCGCACCGCCTCCCGCACCGCCTCCCGCGAGCGGCCCACCGAGGCTGGCGAGCGTGTCGGCGCAGGTGCCGATCTCCGCGCCCGCCGCGAGCGCGACCCCGGCGTGCAGACTGATCAGGTCCTGGCTGGCGAGCGTGATCACCACCGCCACGGTCGCGGACGACGACTGCACGACGACCGTGAACAGCGCCCCGGTCAGGAGGCCCAGCCACACGTTCTTCAGGTTCCGCACAGCATTCAGGAAGCTCTTCAACGACCCGCCGATCCTCTTGCGCCGCCCGCCCGCTCCCAGCAGCACGATCAGCCCCAGGAGCAGGGCGACGGGCACGAGGGACGGGTTGATATTCAGGGCGATGATCTGCCCGCCGAGAGTGGTGCCGATGCTGGCCCCCATGACCACGCCGAGCGAGCGTGCGAACGACGGCAGGCCCGAGTGAACCAGGCTGGTGGTGAGGATGACCCTCACACTGGAGGGGTCCAGGATGGTCATGACCACGGTGCCCCCGTCCCGATGGACTCGAACCGGTGGCGGGTGCAGCGTTCCAACCTCGCCTTGACCCGCGCCGTGCCGAGTTCGCCCAGGGTGTCGGCCATGCGTGTCGCGCCGTACAGGAAGACGCACAGACCCGCCAGCGCCCCCGGCAGAATCTCAGGGACATTGGGGGGTCCCCGCCTGCCCTGCGCGGCGGCCACGCCAGCCGTCACGAGGAGGAGGGCAGGTCGGGGAGACGAACGGGGCAGCCGGGCGCGGGACGGTGGGAGGGGGGCCGGACAGGGGCAAGTCAGACAAAAGCAGGAAGGAGGAGAACCGCGATGGGGGGGGGGGGGGGGAGGGAGTCCTCCCCCTCTGTGGGCGCGGGGGACGGGCCT